>JAAEMC010000033.1 GCA_024225895.1 Desulfobacteraceae bacterium
AGCTTCAACCAATATAATAAAAAACGTTATGATTACAATTGATTACCTGAAAATTATTAAGCAAATCAAAAACACAAAGCGTCATTTAAAAAAAGGTTAAATCCCACCTCCCGGGCAAATTGGTTTTGCCTTAGCAGCAGCGCTGTCAGAGCATTTGCAAAAGTTCACTATAGCTTTGTGCCTTAAACTTGAAGTTAAGGCAAAATCAATTCGTGAAATATCCAGGCTAAGGCTGAACGTTTTGTGGATGGTTCTAAATGATTTTGAGTTTAAAAATATGAGAACAATTTGTTTGCGATGCCATATGTTTACTGAATTTTAATTCAAATATAGTTAATTCGCAACGCACACGATATACGAATCGCGACCAACTTATGTCAGGCGTTCAAAAAAGGCTTTCCTTTACAGAGGCAAGGGTATCTTAATCGTTGACAATATTTGGGGATAATGACAAAATAGGCTTAATCTCTTGAAAATTTTATTAGGTTTTTCTTCAATGTTCAAATTTATCTGTTTTTAATTGTTAATATGAAATTTGGTAGGGCTATTATGATTAAAAATAAGGAAATGGATCCCTCTTCAGAAGCTTATAAAGCCACAAGTACTACGACGCGGCTTTTTGAATCCATAATGAAAATGAGTGAAGAAGAGCAAAAAGACCTGCTCCTTCTCATCGGAGAACAACGAGAACATAAACGGACACCATATTTGTTACAGATTTCTTATGCGACCCTTGAAGGCTGTTTTACCGATTTTATTTTGGATATCAGTCTGGAGGGGGTATTTTTAGAAACCATTGAGCCTTTGTTTGTGGGCCAGAAAATAGATTTTAGATTTAATTTTAAAATGCTTAAAAATCCGGTGACCATAACCGGAGGTGTTGCCTGGAAAGGGGTGAATGGGGTTGGTGTGAAATTTTTATTTAAAGATAAAAAAGAGAAGGAACAATTCAAAGATATTATTGAGAAACTGGATGCCCTGTAGATTGTTTTGACGTGTGAATACAAGCAGGGTTATCATTATTTTATCAGACTATTATGAAGACTATTTTAATAGCAAATAGCGATCCGAATGAATCAAGCAAGCAAAAGGAAGTGCTCCAGCGGTATTTCCAGGTAATTACGATTTTTAAACCTGAAGAAATTAAAAAAATAAAACCTGATATTGATCTTTTGGTACTGGATAGCAATTTCACGAATGATTCCGGCATAGACTTTTTAAAAGATTACGTAGATACATTGTCCCCCATATTAATGCTCACGTCTGACAACGACCCTACGTGTGCCGTAGAAGCAATCAGAGAAGGTGCATTCAATTATCTGGTTAAAACAAAAAACTATTTAAAAATCATTAGTATAACCATACAGGATGCTGTCAATAAATATACGGAAAAGCAGGATTTAAAGGACACGATTAAGGATCTTTTAGCAAGATTAAAGGGATTTGAGGAGCAAGACGGTAATAACGGTAAGGATGGTGACCCTAAATCCTATAAATATTTACCAGATTCAGAAGGGGATGATTCAGTACCCCAGCAAGAGATTAACCTGGTTGATGAAATTATTACCCGGTTTAAAAAAGGCGAGATTAATCTGCCAACCCTTCCCAAGATCTGCAGTCAGTTCAATGAAATGGTACAAAGAGGCGCCAATATAAAGGAGGTTGGCGAATTTTTAAAAAGGGATATAGCTATTGCATCCAAACTGATAAATGTATCCAACTCAGCACTCTATCAAGGTATTGAGAAAAATATTAATCTTGAAAATGCCATTGGCAGGCTGGGTTTAGGAACTACCCGGCAATATGTGGACATCATCGCCAACCGGAGCCTTTATAATGCAAACAACCCAAGATTTTCCGCCCTGGTGGAAAAATTATGGAAACATTCACTCGCCTGTGCCTTTGCATCGGAATTCATTGTGGAACTGCTTCATCTACGGATTGACTTTGATGTTTTTACCCTGGGGCTTACCCATGATATCGGGAAACTGATATTGATCCAGGTCATTGGCGAATTGGAGACAAAAGGCAAGTTTGTAAAAAAAATTGATAATTCAAAACTTTTCAAGACCCTTGAAGCCTACCATGGAAGATTTGGCGCAGTTCTCATGAAAAGATGGGGGTTTACAGCCGCATATACGGAAGTTGCCCTATACCATGATAATCTTGACAAGGTAAAGGAGCCCAGTAAGGAGTTCTTGTGTGTTCATTTTACCAATCTTTTAGTTAATACCTTGGAGTACAATCTCATTGGCAGGAAAAAGACAGATCTTGAGAAATCAAAGTCTGCTTATTTATTGAGATTGCGGCCCGAAGAAATTGAATTAGTCAGACAAAAACCATTGAATACATTGACAGTATTAGCTCAACCCTGTAGATACTAATTTCTTTATGATCCCCCTTGCTTTTTACCAAATGACACGCCTGGTTTTGCTTTTGTTATTGTAATAAAGGAATGAGCCTTGACATCGGGGGTAAAAGAGTGATAAAAACCCGGTGTTTTAACGCTGAATCGGGGCGTAGCGCAGTCTGGTAGCGCACTTGTCTGGGGGACAAGTGGTCGCTGGTTCAAATCCAGCCGTCCCGACCATTGATAATAAAGGTTTTCGAATTTTTCGAAAACCTTTTTTTATTGAAAAGACGCAAATAGGGACCAAATTGGGGACCACTTTTGATGGTCTTGAAGCAATTTATCTTTTATTTTGAAGCTGGTAAAAATTTATCAAAACCATTATTCTGCTTAAATATATTGATGATGTGGAGCTTCGGCAGATGATTGAGAAACAGCTCAATAAACTGGAAAGCTCGAATAAATTTGGAAAAGCCGTCTTTTCTTAACCCAGTACTGAAAAACTGCTTTCCTCGTTAATTTCTCTTAACCGGGAAAAGAATTTCATGTTGAGATCATGGCCGATTTTTTCAAGGTGGAAGACAATAGGATCGTTATCATGGTCATGGCCTTTTTCACACTGTTCGATCAATTGGGCCATCATTTTCCCGATAACAGGGGCATTTTTATATTGATTGCCTGAAGTGCCGACAGCCATGTAAAATCCCGGCAGGTCTGACTTATCATAGATTGGAATCCAGTCATCAGCAACATCATACAGGTCAACAACACCCTGTATCTGGGTGGGAATCGGCATGGTCGGTATCCTCTGGGCCAAGCGGAGAGCTTGGACCTTGGCCTGTTCTGTAAGGTTCCTGTTAAACTCATCAGGGTTTTCAATCCATTCTTTTGGATCACATTCAGGGTCTTCACTGCCGGTTAAGATGTGATTACCAACTTCAGGGCGCCAGTATGCGCCGACATCGCTGTCTGAACTCGGGCAGCCGGTGGATTCATAGTCAAATCCTTCCGGTGAAGGCAGGTGAGCAACTTCATGGCGAAGCGCCCGGGTCTTTATTTTCATGCCCTCTTCTACACCGGCCATCCGGTTGATGACAAAGGAATGGGGCCCGGATGCATTGATAACAACAGGTGATTCAATAATGGTTCCATCTTCCAGGGTGACGCCGGATACCTTATCGCCCTCTTTTAAAATACTGTTCACCTGGGCGTTGAATTTAAATTGCGCACCATGGGATTCTGCTGCCACCTGAACATTGTGTACAGACAAAACCGGATCAGAGATGTATCCGCCTTCTTCATAATAGATAGCGCCTTTAAGAGGGGTATCATTTGGTGTGCCAAATTTAGAATCTTCAGGGCGACGAGGAGGATGGTAGCTTGTGTCATCCAGTATGGAGCATTTTTCTTTCACTTCATCAAATGTCAGATTTTTATAGGCAATACCGATTTCATCCAATATATTTCTGACTTTTTTAAGTTGATCGTTTGCAGTGGATTTGATCACCATGACACCGCATTTGTTCAGTTTTGCAAGGCCTAAAGAATCTTCAACACCTATATACTTATCCCAGGCTTCCCAGTATTTATAGCTTTCATAGGCAGCAGCCGTACCATCAATCGTTGAGTAATGAACCCGAATTACGGCGCAGGTGTTTGCCGTTGATCCATGGCCGGATGCTCCGAGCTTGTCGATGTTTAATGTTTTCCAGCCTTTTTGGGATAATTCATAGCCGATACTGCATCCAATGATGCCGGCACCGATTATTATTGCGTCATACTTTTGATTCATAACTTTCTCCTTAAATATCAAATATGTAGTCCCCTGAGCCTGTTTTAAGACGAAATACTATCTCGAATGGTCGGTTTTCGCTCTGTCTTCAGGGTGAATGTGGTCAATTACTCCGGTCTCCCCATGGGAAGATTCGCAGGGAGTATACCCAATCTGCAGGTAGTACGAGGCACTCAGATACATTTTTTTCCCGTTACCTTCCCAATGCCAGGAGGCACTGTTCCCGGAGTCCAGGGCATGGGTGAGGGGAAATTCCATCTGTCTAAGGGTTTTTATTTCTTTGGCATCAAGTATTGTATTTGAATAATTCATCTAATCCCTTGCTGGTAAA
>JAAEMC010000034.1 GCA_024225895.1 Desulfobacteraceae bacterium
ATATATGAATCACAAACCAAACGATATTGTTCAGGTTATTAAAAAAGGTCTAATTTCCTACACAAATATAGATCCTGACAGGAAAAAGCTTGAA
This sequence comes from Desulfobacteraceae bacterium, assembly GCA_024225895.1. Taxonomy (GTDB): domain Bacteria; phylum Desulfobacterota; class Desulfobacteria; order Desulfobacterales; family Desulfobacteraceae; genus JAAEMC01. The sequence goes on from JAAEMC010000034.1 coordinate 95, forward strand.
ACAATGTACAGGCTGTCATTGGAATGCGGTATCCTGCCGGCGAAGTTCAATCTTAATCAGATTATAGACAACCGTTTCGTATAGGCCATAATTATTGTGGTTTTTTTTAACAAAGGGACAGCATCATGGATGAGCCGGGTGGGACCAGCAACGTGCCAATACCAAAAAACAACACTATTGACTCTATAATGGGAAGAGGTCTTTTCAGAACAATTCTTTTTGGATTTTTAGCAATATCCCTATTGCCGCTTGTAACCATTTCAATAATCAATTATCAACGTACCCATAAATCCCTCACCAGTGATGCAAAAGGTAAACTTATAGGTGCGGCAACACTCAAATCCAAACAAATCCAGAGTTTTTTTGAAGATAGCCTGTCCGCCCTTTTTATACAGGCACGTTTAAAAATGACCGTGTCCATGTTAAAGGATTTAAGACGATCTTTCGAGGCAACGGGATTGGATTTGCCTGAATTTGTCAAAAGCTCTGAGTGGAAGCGGATCTCAGAACAATATGAGGATGATATTGGATTTTTCCTGACTACCAATCATTTTTATGATCTGTTCATAATAGATTCTGAAGGAAATATTCTCTTTACCGACAAGAAGCAAGATCATCTTGGCACAACCATATTCACGGGTACTTATTCTAAAACTATGTTTGGCAGGGCATGTCAGTTTTCCTTTGGAAAAGAGATGCCCGGGTTCTCAGGTTTTGAAAGGTACGGGCCTTCAAATAATTCGATGGCAGGCTTTCTTGTTTCTGTAATCTTTGATGAAAACGAAAACAAGCTGGGTCTTGCCGCTGTGCAGTTCCAGGGTGATACAATAAAAAGAATTATTCAATCAGAAAGCGGGTTGGATCACCAGGGCGAAGTATTTCTTATTAATGCAACTTTCTGGTTTACGCTGGAACTTAAAAAATCAGGAAAAAAATCAAAGCCTGCAAAATCCTTTGACCTTGGTAAAGCAAAAGTACTTATTGTTGATGATAATGCAGCCAGCCTTGAAGTGATGGAAACCATGCTTTCATCATGGGGCGTGGAACATTCCTTTGCAAAAAGCGGTGCTGAAGGCCTTGATATGCTTAATAAAGCAATCGATGCTAAAGTGCCGTACAATATAGCTGTTCTTGATATGCACATGCCCGGGATGAATGATTATATATCAAAACCCATGAAAATGGATGGTGTGGCAGATCTGATTGAAAAATGGCTGCCAGGGTAAATCCCAATGCGAACCAATGGTTAAACCGGCCTGTCTTTGTACCATCGGCCTTTTAAAATAAGGATACCCCAT
>JAAEMC010000035.1 GCA_024225895.1 Desulfobacteraceae bacterium
AAATGATTGGGCTCTTCAACTTATTTGTTTTATTATTTCAATATGTTATAGCTTTTTTTGTCATCTTTATCGTTAACCCCGAAAGTTGAGTTATCTCTTAGAAGTCCCATTTTGGTATCAAAACGAGGCCGCTAAGGGCGGTTTTTGAGAGTTTTAAAAAATTTTCCTGTATATTAACAATAAGTTACAACAAATTGCTTGGTTCGACCCCAGTTTTCAAAAAACTTTACTCATTGGAAAAATATGGTTTTGGTGGATTATATGACCCGGCAAAATTATACAATTGCTCAGCTGTAACAAGCAGACGCGGATCTTGCCATCGTTGTCCAATAACTTGAATTCCAATTGGCAGTCCTTTTTTAGTCTGTCCTATCGGAAAAACCACAACCGGATTTCCTGTAAGATTAAACGTCCATGTCCGACTTCCGATAGCCTCATCATATTCAAAAGGTTTATCGTCAATAAAAAATGACTGGTTATACACCCTATGGACATCCCACCAGATTCGAGTTGGTGTCATATGATTAAAAGCGGGAGTACTGGAAACCGGATATAGGAATGCATCCCATTTTGATAAAAAGCGATCCATTTTTGACACGATCCGATCCCTTTTAGTGAGAATTTTGAGATAGTTTTCGTACGAAAAAGGAAAGACAACCCCTTTATCAAGATTAAACAAATATAGAAATAGTCTGTACACGGATGGATGTGTCAGACCGCGTGACTCCATATAGTTCAGTTCCAACCAGGTCTGATGCGCATCTGCCACCAATGCGTCAAGCTCCTTGTTCGGAACTCGCTCAACTATTACGCCTTTATTCCTGAGGTTGTCTACAAATGATTGAATAATATTTCTTGTTTCGTTTGAAACGGGAACGCCTGGGTAATAATCCGTCCATGCGACACGCAGGGTGTTAACTGGTTTAGGTTGTGGGAAATTGAGGGAAACCGATGGAACATTCACATCCTGGTAATCGGAACCGGCAATGATTGGAAATACTAGCTTTAGATCCTGCATCGACCGAGCCAACGGTCCAACAGACAGCATATGACGTCTTGAGATAAATGCTTCTTTGTCAGAAGTGTAGTCTATAGAATCGGGGACAATATTTTCTGTCGGCTTGAAACCAAAAATTCCGCAATAATGCGCCGGTACTCGAATGGATCCACCGATATCGCTACCGATTTCCAAAGGGGTCAGACCGGCTGCTACTGCTGCTGCTCCGCCTCCAGTACTGCCTCCTGGAGTTGTCTGCAAATCCAATGGATTATTTGTTCTCCCGAAGATTGGATTGTCGGTTTGATAATCCATTCCAAACGGGGGCATATTGGTTTTCCCGATTATTATGGCCCCGGCGTTCTTGAGTCTTTGAACAATAATACTATTATGATTTGAAACATTATCCTTCATCGGAGGGTAACCGTTGGTTGTCCGAAGCCCCTTTACATCGAAATGATCTTTAACCGTTACTGGAACGCCATGCAATGGCCCCCAGATCTCACCACGAGCCATGGCTTTATCAGCGGCTATAGCGCGTTCTCTTGCCTCTTTTTCATTAAGAATTACAATTGCGTTTAGTTCGGGATTATAAGCATATATTTGATTGAAAAAAGCGTCGACCACTTCCTCTGAAGTAAGCTCACGATTACGAATTTTTCCAGCAATTTCAAAAGCATATAGAGACACAATATCTCTGTTGAGCTTTACGCGAATATTTTCTGGTCTGACGTATGACTGCGGATTCGATAAAGCACAACCTGCAACTATAAACACAAACCAAGAAAACAGTATCCATTTAACGTACTTCAAAATATTCTCCAATTAGATCTTTGTTCTTTTCCAACGCCAGTATAACCGGGTGCTGCAATAATTTTGGTTTTAAGATGATTTCACCATAGGCACGATCATTGCCCTATCGACGGCCTATTGCACTCCGGTTAATACATTTGTTGGGCTTTTTTGATAACTCGGAATGAGAGCTTAAACAAAAAGTCATGAACTATCACTTCATTTTTTTGTACTCTCCTCGTCGAGATGCCTCCATAAATTCCGTAATCTTTCCACTGTTTTCCAACTGCTTTAAGCCTTTATTAAATAATTCAATCATGCGTTTATTTCTTTTGATCTTTTTTGATAGAATAAGATAATATGGAGTTGGTGGGCGCATTTCTTTAGGATGGTGAGTAACAAGTTGAATTTTTCCCGGTTTTAAGTCTTCTTGCAACATTTCATAGCCAACATTTAAATCTTGAGGAAAAATTTGGATACGTTCAAGCAGCAGCATAGGAAAAAGCTGCGTATCACGAGGGATACGATGCACTTTGATAATCCCTGCCTTTTCCGCTGCAATAAATTCCTCTCCATAAAGACTTCCCAATACGCCTCCAATCTTAATCCCCTTCAAATCTTCTAAGGTTTCCCAAGCAAAAGGATATTTCTTGAGGTGAAAAAATACCCATCGCCCCGCATACACTTCTTCGCTAAGAATAAAATATTTTATCGTTTCAGGTGTTCTTGCCCAAGGAATTACTCCATCTATCTTTCCTTCTTTTGCTGTTAGAAGAGCGCGTTTCCAAGGAAAAAATTTGTATTTTACTTTTACTTTCATCAGAGCAAAGGCTTCTGTCACAATATGAGAAGCAACACCATAATGCTTTAGATTTTTAGAATGAAAAGGCTTCCATTCTCCATTACCTAATATAATGCTCTCTTCAGCAACAAGATCTGGAGGTGTTATCAGGACAATCAGTACACAAAAAAATTGTAATATTACTCTCAGTTTATACATATTTTTCTCCTTTCCTATATTTCAAATTGAATCCTATCTTTTCTACAGAGATGAACAAAGTGGACAATTTTCTGG
>JAAEMC010000036.1 GCA_024225895.1 Desulfobacteraceae bacterium
AGCCTTGAAGAAAAAATTATTTGTATTGCAGATAAATACCACTCCAAAAATCCGGGATTTGAACCGGATATCCTTAGTACGCCACGAATCATTGAAAAGCTGAATCATATTGATCCCGGACATGCCCGGCGATTTACATCCTGGAGAACAGAATTCAATTTGGATTGAGCCCAAATTTTTTTTAAGGCTCGGTAGATTCAAAAGAGAAATCGTAAGAGAAAGGGTGAAATTTCGCCTGTATTGGTTAAATACAACCACTTAAAACGGTGATATTTCACCTGTCATCTGTTTGATTTTAAACGTTTTTATCATAATTTGCTGCAGTAAATTTTTCGCCGTCCTCTTTTCACCAGTGGTAAAAAAGGTGAATTCACAGCAAGTTTCTTTTGGGGCGGCTATATCAAATTCATTGATAATTTTTTTGGTTTGTCGGGCAACTGCACGGGCCGGATCAATAATTTTAACCTCATTATGGGTAATGCTTGTTATCAATTCGGAAAAAAATGGATAGTGGGTACAGCCCAAAACAAGGGTATCAATACCAATGGCCAGCATGGGGTTTAAATATTTTTCCAAAAGCTTTCTGGCATGCTCACCCTTATGATTTCCTTTTTCTACCAGTTCCACAAGGCCGTTGCCGGGCTGAATATGGACCTCAATCCCATTGGCGTATTTTTGAAAGGTTTCCTTAAAAAGACGCCCGTTAAATGTGTTTTCCGTTGCAAGGACTCCTATCCGTTTGGCTTTGGTATGAATGGATGCGGGTTTTAAAGCGGGTTCCATGCCGATGAACGGTACCTTATATTTTGCTCTTAAGATGTCAATGGCCACGGCAGTAACCGTATTGCAGGCAACAACAATCAGCTTGCAACCCTGGTTCAGCAAAAATCCGATGTTTTTTTGGGTCAGCCTCAGAGTTTCACTTTCAGTTTTTGAGCCATAGGGACAATTACCGGAATCGGCGAAATAATATATGGATTCATTGGGAAGGATTTTTTGGACTTCTTTTACAACGGTCAGGCCTCCAACACCTGAATCAAAAATGCCAATGGGATTATTCTGCATGAATTATTTTCATCCTATATTCCCTGAAGATTTCATAATAAAGTCATTTATTAAATCCTAAAATTTGTGATTAATTTTGCATGTCATATTTAAATTGTCAAATCCTTATCAGAGAAAAAAGGACAGGAAAGGACCATTGTTTAAAAATAAATTTGCAGTGAAGAAAAAGGGTATGGATGCGGCGGTTGGCGAACGTCACATCTGTTTAAACAAATGTTCAAACCGCCTTGAAACCGGTATGGCGGCATCAATCTGGTTAAATGCCACCATCATTTGGTTGGAAAAGGAGCGTTTGATTTTTTGGATGCGCTCAATATTGACAATGGAACTTCGGTGGACCCGCCAGAACAATTCCGGGTCAAGTTTTGATTCAAGCTCTTTTATTGGAGTTTTAATTAAATATTGTTTATCAGCAGTCTGTACAACCGTGTATTTATCCTCTGCTTTAAAAAAAAAGATTTGTGAAACCGGTATAAACCGCAGTTCTATTCCTGTTTTCACCTTGATCAGACGTAATCTTTCAGGGATATCCCGGTTCTCAAGGATCTGTATGATCTTTTTCATGTCAGGGTCAGGGGAGTTGTCTGGTGATTCCAATTGCTTTTTTAATCGGCCAATGGCTTTTAACAGTCTGTCTTCGGTAACCGGTTTGAGCAGATAGTCCACAGCTTCGCTTTCAAAGGCTTCCACAGCATAATGGTCATAGGCTGTAACAAAAACCACCTTGCATTGGTTACAGATTTTTTTTGCCACTTCTATCCCGGTGATTCCCGGCATTTGAATATCGAGAAAGACAATATCCGGAGAATTTTGTTTTACAAATTCAAGGACCTCTCTTCCATTTTTCGCTTCACTTGTGATCTCAAGTTCAGGCCACAGTTTTGTTAACATTATTTTTAACCCGGCCCTTAAAATTTCTTCATCATCTGCAATAATGGCTCTGATTTGACTCATAATGGCACCTCTATCACAGCTTTTAAGCCGCAAGGAGTGTTTTGTTTTAATTCAAGTTTTGCGTTTTGGCCAAACATATTTTCAAGACGTTTACTCACATTGTTGATACCAATCCCTGCCAGATTCGCATCCTGATCAAGACCTCTGCCTGTATCGGCCACTACAATTATGAGGTGGTTGTTGTCCATGGTGCAATCTATGGAAATCTTTCCCCCTTCTTCTTTTGGTTCCAGCCCATATTTGATGGCATTTTCCACAAGGGGCTGAATCAAAAGCGGGGGAAACGAGATATCCGGCAATTTGATGGAATTGTTGATCA
>JAAEMC010000037.1 GCA_024225895.1 Desulfobacteraceae bacterium
CATCTCCCAAACCGGTTTGATTCTTGAAAACGGTCGGTTTGTGATGAAAGGTAATTCAAAGGATCTTTTAGAAGACAAAGATGTAAAGGAATTTTACCTTGGCATTAAATCAGAGGAATCTGCCAAGGGATACCAACGGTGGAAAAGAAAGAAAGCGTGGCGATGACAAATCTTAGCTCTGATCTTACAATAGTCCCCCGGGTCTTTAAACAGACCAGTGATAATAATGGTTCCAGGATAGCCTTGCGGGCCAAAGATTTTGGCCTTTGGCACGACATTACCTGGAAAGAATATTATGAACGGGCCGAATACGTGGGCTGCGCCCTGGCCTCCATGGGATTTGAAAAAGGGGAGTCTGCCTGCATCATTGGAGACAACAGCGTTGAATGGGTCATGGCAGACATGGGCATTCAGTGTGTGGGCGGTGTGGCTGTAGGGATTTATGCCACCAATGCCTGGCAGCAGGTAGAATATGTGGTGGATCATTGCGATGCCAGATTTTTATTTGTTGAAAATGAGGAACAACTGGATAAATGGCTCATGTTCCGGGACAGAACACCGGAATTGGAAAAGGTCATTGTCTGGGATACCAAAGGATTAACCCGGTTTGAAGATCCCATGGTCATGACGTTTAATGAACTTTTAGACCTGGGAAAAGAGGTGAGGCAAAAACATCCGGACCTGTTTGAAACCCGGGCCCAAAAAGTCATGCCTGAAGATCTGGCAGTTATTATCTACACCTCGGGCACAACAGGGCCTCCAAAAGGCGCCATGCTCACCCACGGCAATGTCACCTGGATGGCCAGGGCCGTGGCTGCCACCAACCAGATTTTTGATACAGACCAGGTTTTATCCTTTTTACCCTTGTGCCACATATTTGAGAGGCTTTTTACGGTCTTCATACATATCCGGTATGCCTATACGGTAAATTTTGTAGAAAAGCCGGATACAGTCATGCAAAATATGATGGAAGTCTCACCCACAGTCGGCTATGCCGTTCCCCGCATCTGGGAAAAATACTATTCCAGTGTCATGATCAAGATGGCGGATGCAGACTGGTTCAAACGCCTTATATTCAAGACTGCCTTAAAAATCGGTGAAACACGGGCAGACCTTGTTATGAATTTTAAGCCCTTGTCCCTGACCCAAAAAATACTCTATTCCCTGGCCTGGTTTACCGTTTTCAGAAAGCTTAAAGAGCGGCTTGGATTTGAACGTATCCGTGTGGCTTATTCGGGGGCTGCGCCGATCTCCAAGGAAGTATTGCGCTTTTTCCAGTCCATTGGCATGAACCTGATTGAAGGCTACGGCCAGACCGAAGGCAC
>JAAEMC010000038.1 GCA_024225895.1 Desulfobacteraceae bacterium
TGACAATAATTAAGTATTGTGTCCCCGGATCTGCTTTTATTCAATTTTTTGCCGGACAAGGCGGAAACCCAAAATAAGATAACTAAACTCCGGTTCATGTCTCCCGCGGTCAGTTGTCCTCACCCAAGAGGGCATGCTGTACCAACCTCCGCCACGGATTACTCGGTAAGTACCCCATAAGGGGCCTATGGGATTGTCTTTCTCGCCAAAAGAATAGTTCCCTTTCCAATCCTGGCACCACTCCCAGACGTTGCCGCTCATGTCATAAATACCCAACCCATTGGGAGCCTTGGTTCCAACTGCGTGGGTTGTCGGACCGCTGTTGTCGGAATACCAGGCAACCTTTTCAATATCATTGCCGCCGGAATAGATCTCGTTCTTGCCTCCACTCCGGGCAGCATATTCCCATTGCGCTTCAGTGGGAAGGGAAAATCCGTCTCCAATCTTTTCTATAAACATCTGGCAGCCAAACCAAGATACACTTTCTACCGGGCAGCCTTTACCGCAATTTTGAAATTCGGAAGGATTGTTTCCCATCACCTTTGTCCACTGTTCCTGGGTTACTTCATACTTCCCTATCCAGAAACCGTCTAAACAAACCTTATGAACTGGCATTTCGTTCAGATTCCCGGAATAGCTTCCCATCATAAAACAGCCACCTGGAACCCATACAAATTCCATACCGGTAACGGGCTCTATCCAAACGTCTCCGGCCTGATTTTCTGAGCCAAGCGTTTGTGTATGAGCAAAACTAATGGTTGTGCAATATATGAAAAATGAAAATAGTATCACCCAAATTTTTTTTTTCATAAAAAACCCCATATCAGTTTTAAGAGTGAATAGACCTTGAGTCTCCAAGTCTGTTTATCAATCTTACCATGGCATGTCAAAATTCTATAGGCCACGGCTTTGATTTTGGAATTCCTGGGGGAATTCCGGGTTACCGTGTAATCATAATGTCAGACATGCCATGGTCTCAGACCCCGGGGAAGCAGCTAACACCTTGCCCGGCCGCACAAGTATTGTGTCCCCGGATCTTGGGACAGGAATCGTTTAAAAGGTAAGGAAGGCGACCAGGTTAATGCTATATTGAGCGCCGCTGGGATGAATTTTAGGAAATTGGTTAAGTGGCTGGTGGATTTTTTATATTCTTTTCGCTTTTTGTCCAGAATAATACGAAATGAAACCCGGTGGCACATAGAAATTGTGGCCACCGGAGAATAGGTTCTTCAGAATCGACTACTTAACATGACAGCAGCGTTTCATCTTTTAACGTCTGGCCAAATTCCTCCACCACTTCGGCAATAGTTAATTTTTTCTTATCTTCACCTTTTATATCGAGTTGAATACGGCCCTGGTGCAGCATGACCATTCGATTTCCATACTTTAGCGCCTGATTCATATTATGGGTCACCATTAAAGTAGATAAACCATTATCCCGAACCACTTCATCGGTGAGATCCATTACTTTTGATGCGGTACGGGGATCTAAAGCGGCCGTATGCTCATCTAAAAGTAGCAGTTTAGGAAGGGTCAGGGTTGTCATTAGAAGTGTTAACGATTGACGTTGACCTCCTGACAACAATCCGGTTTTTTGTTTCAATCGGTATTCTAAACCCAGTTCAAGAACTTTTAACAATTCCACATAACGGGATCTTCTTTTACTGGTAACGCCTAATTTCAGTCCTCTTTTTTTCCCACGCAGCTCAGCCATGCAGAGGTTTTCTTCTATGGTCATTCCACCGGCGGTTCCCATGGTAGTGCTTTGGAAAACACGGGCCACATAGGCAGCCATTTTATAATCGGGCCACTTTGTTACATCCTGTTTTTCTATGGAAATCTGTCCTGAATCAATCTCCAGGGATCCTGAAATAGCATTTAACAGAGTAGATTTGCCTGAACCATTGGAACCAATAATGGTGATAAAATCCCCATCTTTAACTTCCAAACTTAAATCATCAAGCGCTCTTTTTTCGTCCTGGGTCCCCTTATTGAAAATTTTGGTAACCCCTTTCAGGCTCAACATCATTTTTGACACGGTTCAGACTCCTCTCAGATTAACCTTCTTTTCCTTTTCCCCCTTCATTGCCGGAATTGCCAATGCTAATACCACCATAACTCCTGTAGCCATTTTCAAATCAGTAGGCGCCAATCCCAGCCGCATTCCTAACGCTATAATAAATCGATACAACACCGACCCCATTACCGCAGCAAATGTCATCTTGACAACTGTAACCGGCCTTATCAAGGCTTCCCCGATGATGATGGATGCCAGCCCTGCAACAATAATTCCAATGCCCATCCCTACATCCGAAAATCCTTGATCCTGTGCTATCATCGCACCTCCCAGTGCCACCAGCGCATTGGATAGGCCAAGTCCAAAAATGGTAGAGGTATCTGTATTGACTCCCAGAGATCGGATCATCTGTTCATTGTCTCCGGTGGCCCTTAATCCAAGGCCGTACTCTGTGTGCAAAAAAACATCAATTACGATTTTACTGAGTGCCGCAACAATAAAGAAGAAAATAATCACCGGGATATCCCGAGAGATATCCCAGGCTTCCATTGAGGTGAATATGGTTCTTTCGTTGAGAAGCGGAATATTTGCCCGGCCCATTATACGTAAATTGACAGAATATAAAATAGTCATCATCAAAATTCCGGCCAGAAGGGAGTTGATTTTAAATTTTGTGGCAAAGACTCCAGTTAGGCAACCGGCTAAAAAGCCCACGCATACGGCTATGGTCGTTGCAAAAACAGGATCCATACCGTCGAAAATCAATCTTGCAGCGACAGCGCCCCCCAGGGGGAAACTTCCTTCCACCGTAAGATCCGGAAATGATAGAACGCGGAATGTCAGAGCAATACCCAGTGCCACCAAAGCGTAGGATAGTCCTTGTTCAAGAGAAATTGGAATAATATTCAGCATGTTTACCCTGTAATATAAATGTTAAATGTGTTGAAATGTTTTCCATTTTTCATGTCTTTCTGGGCATACAGAATAGATATGTGGAATGGATCAAGCTAAATTGTACCAAGTAAAAAACGTAATAATTGTAAAAAGGAAATGAATCTATGCGTTTTCATTTCCTTTTCACTATAATTTTAATAAAAATAAACTTTTTAAGCTGTAACTTATTAATTTTATTTAACTTTATTTGATAACATCTTCAGCCATCTTAACATATTTTTCATCGATTTTAACACCTTGATCGTTTGCTGCTTTAAGGTTGAGAACCAATGTTAATTTTTTTGTAAGGCTGGAGGGTATTTCACCGGCCTTTTTCTCACCTTTGAGAATTTGAACAGCTTTCAATCCTGCTGTATATCCCACATCAAAATAATTAAAACCCAAGGCAGCAATCGCCCCCCTTGGAACAGACTCAACACCACCCCCAAAAAGCGGTTTGTTTTTGTCATTACAAACTTTTACCAGAGATTCAAATGCGGAGACGACGGTATTATCTGATACGATGAAAATAGCATCCACCCGGCCAACCAAAGATTGAGCCGCCATATAAACTTCAGCGGATGTGGATACGGTGACCTCGATAAACTCAAGTCCGTATTTTTTCATGGCGTCCTTTACCCATGAAATACTTTTTGCGGAGTTGGCGTCACCGGCATTATAGATCGTCCCCCATTTTTTGGCACTGGGAACCATTTCACTATGGAGTTTTACCTGTTTTTCATAAGGCCAAGCATCAGATACGCCGGTAACGTTTTTCCCATCTGCATCCATTGTTTTCACGAGTCCGGCATCAACAGGATCGGTAACAGACGAGTAAACAACAGGGGTTTTTTTAATGACCTTAACAACGGCTTGAGAAGTAGGTGTGGCGATGGCGTGGACCAGATCAAGATCGTCTCCCTTAAATTTTCTTGCAATGGTCTGGGCATTAGACATATCTCCCTGGGCATTTTGATAATCATATTTCACATCCAGACCGGCTTCTTTCAGGGCTTTCTCAAATCCTTCTTGATCTGCATCCAGAGCAGGATGGGATACGATTTGAGTAACGCCAACTCTAAATGTTTTTGCCATCAGGTATCCTGGGACCAAAAGAATTGTAGTTACCAGTAGCAGGCCTACCCATTTCGAATTCTTTTTCATCGGTTCCTCCTTTAAGACAACGTTAAGGTTTGTGCGGTTATTTCAACCCATATTACTTGCTATACCTAAACTGAATAGCCATCCTCCAATTCAATGTCAAGGGATATCTTTCAAGGGTCAACGCATGTAAATATTCTTCTGCCCTTATTGATTTTAATCATGTGATTCCCTAATGTTACCCATAGTCAGGAGCAAATTTTTAAATAGAGCGACACCTTCCAAAAAAAATATGCGGGAATCTGTATCCGGGTGATTACGGTTATTTATTCAGACTGTATTTGACATAAAAAGTTGGAACGAATCACAAAACAATCAGATTTGAAAATTCTGAAAAAATTGTCTATAAAATAATCTTAGGGTCGACTGTATAATTAA
>JAAEMC010000039.1 GCA_024225895.1 Desulfobacteraceae bacterium
GATTGATATAACTGCGCGAACGATAATTTCTCTATTTTGTTTTCAGACTGAGGGCGTTTTTGATTTGCCGTAAGGGTGAAACTTACATCTTGGTTTTATATTTATATTTATTTTTATTAGTAATTGTGCTTGACAAAGTTATTTCGGTATGCTAGACCCTATCCGAAAAGAGTTTATTTTTGAAAGCATTATCCCTAAAAGGTTTTACTATTTTTTCTAAGTTTGCTATACTGATAAATGGCAAACAATCAATCAAAAAGCAAAAATATTGCAGAAGCACCTTTTCTTGTGGCCCAGAATCTACTGTTTTTAGATATTCCGAGATCTGATTTAGCAGGGTATTTGGGTGAAGCCAACCGTCTTGTTACCAAGTTCCCTGAAATCCTTATAAAAGTTGATACCGATTTGGATTTTCACGCCCAAGGCAAGAAGCGCTTACGGGTTCTTGACAAGATATGGGAATCCTCTCAAAGCTATAGTCTTCTTGATATTGGTATTGCGAATGTTGAGATAAAAGACTCTGACTTGCGTCTCCAGTGTGGCAGGCCTCGGATGTCTGCATATGTTGTTTATATGCTTTTGATGCTTCGTGGTTATTGGTGTGGGGTAAAATGTAGCGAGTTTTCATTGTTGTTGCAGGAATCTAAAACCATCCATTTATTTTTGACGTCTTATAATGGCGGCAAGATGCCCGGTTCCAGCACTATATCAGAAAATATCAATGCCATGAGTAACGCAACGCTTCAATTCATTTTTGATGCCCAGATAAAGTTGGTTATTGATGAGCGGCTGGATGATTTTAAGGAGATAACAATAGACAGCACCAGTGTATCAGCCAACAGTGCTTGGCCTACCGACTCATCCATTCTAACCAATCTTGTAATACGAATCTTCCATTACGGAAAGAAGCTGCATAAATTTGGAATCCCCGACATCGCTGATCGTCGTTTCCCCACTATAATTAAAAGAATGAGAGAACTGTCTAAAAGAATAAATTTTACAGCCAAGAAGCCTGGCAGCAAAGCCAAACGTAAAAAGCTGTACCGTAAACTATTAAAAGAAGCTTTAAGTGCTCATAAATCGTTTGAATCAGAGTTGAAGAAGGCGAAGAGCGCCCACGCGTCATTGAATATTGAACCGCATCGCTACTTCCAATTGGAAAGGCTAATTGTGTGTATGGTAGATGATGTTCAATCTTTAATTAACGTAATAGGCTATTGTACTAAAAGGATTAATGATGACGAAAAGACCCCCAGTAAAAATAAGACGTTAAGTTTATCAGACAAATCAGCGGGCTTCATCAAGAAGGGAGACCGTGATCCGGTAATCGGCTACAAACCTCAGATAGGGCGTAGCAAAAATGGTTTCATCCCAGCGTTCCAGGTGCCTTTGGGAAATGCAGCGGATTCGGGAGAATTTTTAAATATAGTCACCGATGGCATGGAGCGGACCGGGATAGTCCCGAAAACAATAAGTGTGGATGATGGATACGCCAGTACGGATGCCCGATCGGAACTGCTGAAAATGAAGATCGAAGTTGTGAGCATCAGTGGTTCTAAAGGAAAGAAAATTGTTGGGGAAGAGGTCTGGGAGAGTAAAGAGTATGTTGAAGCAAGAAACGACCGGTCGGCAGTAGAATCTTTGATGTTTACGATCAAGCATAATTTCAATTTTGGAAGGGTGATGCGTCGCGGCTTAGAAAATGTCCGCGCAGAACTACTAGAGAAAGTGTTGGCATACAATTTCTGTCGAATGACGGCAGTAAGGAGCCGCAAGAAAACTCCTCAAGACCTTGACCTTGCTGCGTGAGGTCAAATCAAGGGAGCAATCGAATCTGTGGGATAAGTCTATCTCAATTGTTGGAAAGTGGCCTATTTTTAAATTTTAGTTCTCAAAAGGGACATTTGCAATACTTCCGGTAAATTCAAGGAAATGAAGCAGCCATCCCATTTGGCGCTATTTCTTAGGCGTATTCTGCCCATGGCAGACCAAAATGGAGCAATTATTGACCCTTCATCCCATTTGGACGAATTTCCAAAACTACTCCAGAACATTTTGCCAACTATTTTAGGGACCCCGCCAATTCTAATTAATCTGGGCGTGAATAGTAATCGAACCTTTTCGGATAGGGTCATGCTAACTTGTAGCCAATTGGGTTTTGGGTTGAATACAAAAGTAATATAGTAACTTTTGCCTGGAAATGTTAAGGGGTGACTATCGGC
>JAAEMC010000040.1 GCA_024225895.1 Desulfobacteraceae bacterium
CAGTATTTATGCTAATCAAAGTTAATATTGCAATTGTATTAAAAAATGCTCTGATCATATTTTTTGCTTGCCTTTATCTTAGAAAAGAATCTTGTTCAACTGGTTAATGCCTGATAGAATCAGATAGAGAATATCGCTTTTTAAACAAATATGAAAGGACAATTTATTATGGATATGGGTGTTGTTGGGATCGTTGCAGTGGCGGGTTTAATCATTGGCCCTATTATTGCTTTTATGATGAAAAAACCCATAATTAAAATCCTGTTATTTGCAGGGATTGGTTTTATAGTGGGGGCCGGTGCTGGTTATTGTATCGCACCTTTTGTCATATCCTTTTTGTAAAATTTGCATAAAAACATGACCATGACATAAATATTGGAATCCAATTTAATCCCTTCTTAAAGATCCCCTGCATCTTGTTAAGAATTCCCTGAATTATTTGGATTTATAGCAAATCGCAAAAATATGTTTCGATACTACGGTACCTGTTTCTATCATGTGTGGCTAAGATTCTCTTGATACTACAATCAATTTGCTCAAAGGCGATTCCATTAATCTATCATGTTTTTAGGAACTTTATTTTGGGAATCGCTATAATCATTTTGTTGTTCATAATCACTGTTGTCTTTATATGGCCCGTCCAGCCCAAAGCGTTGTTCATATTGGATGCCCCATTCCTTGAGCTGTTGTAGTGTAGGAAGAATGGTTTCGCCGAATTCAGTCAATGAATATTCGACTTTCGGAGGCACCTGTTTGTATACTTTCCGGTGGACAAGTTCATCTGCTTCCAGTTCGCGCAGCTGTTGAATCAACATCTTTTCTGTGATATTGGGCATGGCCTTTTTAAGCTCTCCGAACCGAAGGACCTTTTCATTTCCCAGGTGGTATAAAATAATGGATTTCCATTTACCGCCAATGACTTGAAGGGTCAATTCAAAATAGCAGTAATATTTTTTCTTGTTTGTCTTTTGTTTGCAGGTTTTCATTTTTTTTAAAATTGTTTTTTATTTTTTATAATAATATCAGCAAACTATCATTTTTGTATGTACCTTACTTTTTTGTAGGTACTTGATAAATAGTCTGCATGATATACTATTAACATAAAGCCGCGGTAAATATCAAATAACCAAATAAAAAAAGGAAGCACAAAATGACAGACTTTTTAACCACCCTTCAAGCCAGATGCAGTATTCGCAAATTTGAACAAGCCCCAGTCACAAAACAAGAATTGGCATCAGTGCTTGAGGCGGTTCAGTGTTCACAATCCTGGAGCAATACCCAATGCTGGACCCTTATCCTCTTAGAAGATGAGAATATCCGCCAACAGCTTCAGCAAACCGTTCCCACCAAAAACCCTGCCTTCAGGGCTATAACAGATGCCGGCCTTCTCATTGCCATGTGCGCGCAAAAAAATTTGGCAGGATACTTTAAAAATGAGGCAGGATCGGTTTTAGGGGACTGGTATATGCATGACATTGGAATTGCCACACAAAATCTTTGCAACCAGGCACATGCCATAGGGCTTGGCACTGTTGTCGTAGGCTGGCTGGATCACAATAAAGCACAAAAAATACTTGAACTGCCTGATGATTACCAGTTGGTATCCCTGATTCCGTTGGGCCGTCCTGCTCAAAAAGGGAAATCGCCCAAAAGAAAATCCATCAGCGAATTTGTCTTTTACGATAAATATGGGGCAAAAAAAGTTTTACCCTGATACGACAAATATATCAGCATTGGGGTTTACTCTAAAATCATCCTTGCATTTACAGGCTGCACAGGCCGGTTATTGGGGTGCCCCACCACACTTTTAAATTTATCAATTTGTGCCTTGGCAGCGGTGACATGTGATTTCATGACCAGCCATCTGACCCCTTCTGAGCATGGAGGAGTTGTCAATGAGCCGTTAAAACGATAATAGCTTCTGTCTTTGGGCAATAATAAATTCGCATCCACGGGCTGTACCAGTGCTGCTTTTCCGCCGGCCATTGCCGGCATTTGTGCCCATGCCTTTTCCAATTCATTATTCTTTGCATCCTTTGCACTGGTTTCAAACATCAGGGCAACAACAGCCAGGGCGCCTTTATTGTCTGCATGAACAAAATGAGCTTCCATGGGAAATGACTTGCCCTCAATGATATTTTCACTGGGTGAATGGAAGTGGAATTGCTTTAGCTCAAATGAGATACCATCTATTGTTATGCTGCTTTGCGTGTTGTAATTAACCTGGATAGTATGACCGTTATTGATCACCTGGGTGCCCCCTGCCTGATAATTAAAGGCCAAAGGCGGCAGATCACTTTCAATCATCTTGGCAATGTCTATGGGCGACTGATTCCGGCCCTCAGCACAAGGGGTATACTCGGGTGCAAGATTACCCCAGAACTTGGGTCCTTCATGTCCGGAATATCCCCAATGGACCTTTTCCCCTGCAAATGTAACAACTGAAAAACAAACCCCGGTAATTAGTATAATCAGACACAAGCATTTCTTTTTCATGGATGCCTCTCTTTGTAAATTTTAGTTTTAAATACCTTGGATGGAAAAAAGATATTTCTATTCCAACAGCCTTCCAACATTGCATACTGAACAAGGCTATGCCTGGGTTCAATTATGTTTTATATGCAAATTAAATTAACTGTCTATTTATAAATTCATTGCCTGTCATTTCACGGCAGGATTAAATGCTTTTCAATAAAAACCGCTTTTTTAATCTGTTTTTCCTTGAGCATGATGGCTTCGGTCTGTTTCCATGCATCTACGTCAATGGTGCCGATTCGAATATTGTCAGCGGGTTTGATCAGTGTTCTTGTCACAACGAGTTGTTTTTGGCGGATCTCATCACTGTTTCCCTTGTCCAGCCTTTTGACGACTTCTAAACAGACTGCTTCATTTTCAGGGGCCATGGCAGCTTCCCAGGCTCCTAAAAGGGCAGTTAGAAACCTGGCCACAATGTCAGGATTTTTTTCTACCATGGATTGGGAGGTGACAACTGAATTAGCGACAAATTTTATGCCAAAGTCAGCGGGGTTGAAAAAGAGAACATCCTCCCCTTCTTTGGCCAGGCGTGTTTTTAAAATCACTCCCTGGGAATTTCGATAGACCGGCCAGACTTCCACCTTTCTTTTAAAAAACGGGGTAAAGTCAAAGCGGACTCCGGTGATTTTAACTTCGGATTTTAAAAGACCGGCCCTGGCCAAAAGAGTATTCATGATGGTCTCGTCATTACCGCCAAAGGTGACGCCGATATTGCGACCCTTTAAATCTGCCGGGACTTTGATTTCAGGTTTGTCTGCCCGGTAGATCCACTGCATGGGGTTGACCTGGAAAAGCTGGGCAATTACCACAACTTTTGCACCTTTGGAAAGGGCCCGGATGACCTGGTCTGCCGAAGCCACGCCAAAATCCGCATACCCCAGCTCCAACTCCTTGATGGCGTTTTTTTCAGGGCTGCCTTCTTTTACATTCACCTTTAACTCTTTTGCCGCAAAAAAGCCTTTGGCATCGGCATAGATATCCCCGGCTACACTAGTGTTAAAAAGCCATTTTAGCCGGTAATCCAACTTCACTTCTTTGGCCGCGCAAAAAGGCTGCCCAACGGCAATAATTACCCCAAAAAAGACAATAGCCAAAAAAATCTGCTTTATTTTGTAAATCCCTGTTTTGAGATGTGTCATAACAGCATGTCCCCTTTTGAAATTGACCACTTGCTTTTGATATTCTCACCAATGGTTTCCAGCATGCCCTGGTATATGGAAATCACAATACCAATCAAAAACAAGGCCACAAAGATTTTGGCAAGATCACTCTGGTATAGGGCAATTCTTATCCCATAACCAATACCGGCATCTGCAGCAATAAACTCCGCCACAATGGTACCGGCCATGGCCAAAGTTGCACTGCCTGCAATCACGGTAACCAGCTTGCTTAAATTTTCAAATGCCCTGATTTTCACCTCCAACTGCCATCGCATCCGGCCGGTCACAATGTAAAAATGCTCAATATCCCTTACAGGAGCTGCCATCACCCCTAAAACAGATAACAGCAGGGGAAAATAACAGATCATGGAGGCAATAAGTAATCGTGACAGGAATCCATCCCCCAGCAGGATGAAAATAATGGGGGCCAATGCCACAATGGGATAGGCCTGGATATTATAAGCAGTCACTTTGATAAAAGAGCCGATCCAGGAGGATTTCCTTCCGGCAATACCCACGGTAAAGGCCATGATTATAGAAATCAACTGGCCCAGGATAGTAACAGACAAAGTATTGAATACATCATAAATATAGGTGGGTGCGACCTGGCCGGCTATTTCAATAATACCACCAATACCGGGGATGACATAGTTGGAAAGGGAAAAGGCATATTTAATCATCAATAAAAAGAGAATCCCGACACAATAGACTATCAGAAACTGGTATATCCGTCTAAAAAGCATTCATGATCTCCAAAATGGTCTGGTCCAGTTTCTCTTTATCCAGATCCTGCTTTGATTTGCAGTCCTGGCCTTTGACCATGGAATATCCCTTATGTCCCTTTGGATCGCTGAAGACAAGAATGTCGCTGCAAAACTTTGATACTTCCCGAAGATTATGGGAAATATATAAAAACATTTTGTCATTGAAAAGCGTTTTAATGGCCAGGATTATATCCTGACGAAGTTTTTCATCTACATTGGCCAGGCTTTCATCCATGATCAGAAGGTCAAAATCCTGCAAAAGATAACGGATCAGGTTAATACGGTTCTGCTGCCCCATGGAAAGCTGGGAGAACCGTGACCCCATCAGGTCCTCAAGTTTAAAAATACCAATAAGATCTGTTTTCAAACCGTCTCTGCCTTCCGGTGTGACCTTGGAAAGATGGTTGCCGATGCTGGCCCAGCCCGGAAGCCTTTCCAGATTATATGAATAGAGGATGGTAGACAGACCGTGGGTCTTGATCTTTCCTGTAAAGGAATTGATACCATTGGCAATGAGCTTGGCAAGGGAGGTTTTTCCCACCCCTGATGGTCCGAAAACAGCCTTAAACCCGGAATCTGCCATGGAAAAGCTCAAATTATTAATGACAATGGTCTCGGTTTGAGGATATGTAAAGTTTAAATTATGGCACTCAAGAAGCATCACCATCTCCAAAATAATAGTTCAAGGCTTTCTCATAGTACCATTACAGGGCTTACGCTGAAAAATCAATGCGCTTACAACTGCCTCGACGAGTTATTTTCATATGAATCTTCTTTTTTTTGAAACGCTTCGTAACCATCAGGCCGTGATCTTTTTTGCAAATTCTATGGCCTTTTCCTTGACCGCATCATCCAGTTGGGCCGGCGTGGTGCAGCCGCCGATGAATAATTCCCCGGCTTTAATTGCCTTGTGGGGTTTTTGAAGCCGGTTAAAGGCTGTAAAAGCAGCCTCTGCATTATCTTCATAGGAACCGCCGCCGGTGACAAGCAGCGCCTGCCGCTGCCCATCTACAAGGGAGGCGTGATCAGGTGCATGGTATTGGGTGTAAAGGCTGTATGTTCTGTCAATTATGGTCTTCAACTGTGCAGACACGCCCCAGAAATAAAGGGGAGAGGCATAAATCACCAATTGAGAACGAACCATTTTCTGTAAAATTTCAAGGATATCATCTTGTTGAACACATCCGATATCATCTATTACCTCTTTACATTTGCCGCAGCTTAAGCATCCGTTTAGATTTTTTGAGCTTAAAAAGACGGTTTCAGTCTCATGGCCCAAGCCAACCAGTTCATCTGCAACAAAACTTATCACTTTTGCGGTATTTCCTTTTTTCCTCGGACTGCCATGAAGTATTAAAACTTTCATATTTTTTCTTAATCCTTTCTTAAAACAGTTCTTAGTAGCAAATCGCTTTTTCGCGGTTCATTCTAAAAGACTTACGATCTATACTTCTCTGGGTGGCAAGCATCCCGTCCAAATGATCACATTCATGCTGGATGAGC
>JAAEMC010000041.1 GCA_024225895.1 Desulfobacteraceae bacterium
AAAGACCGGTACCGGTCTATGTCTCCCAGGTTTTTTTTGTTTTCTTCCATAAAAATAGGCAAATTATGACCGGTGTCCCTTTTATTGACGTGCCGGTGGGGTGCTTTCCTGGCAGCATACCAATGCTTGCCACCCCGGCTTTTCAGTAATTTACCGTTGAATTCAAGATCGCGAACCACCTTTTTGACACTTTTATCTTGTAAAAACCCTTCATTTTTTTTCAGGCTTAACTCGGCTGCGGCACATTCAATATGCTTTTTTAATATTACTTCATTATCCGGGTTAATGATGGCCTGTTCCGGCGGCATTTTAAAAAAGGCCTGGGGGTGATGGATAAAATACTGGTCCAGGGCATCTTCATGGGCAATAAGAATCAGAGCGGAATCCTTACCATCCCTTCCCACCCGTCCGGCCCGCTGCCAGGTGGACATGATGGTGCCGGGATACCCGACAAGAATACAGATATCCAAATTTCCGATATCGATTCCCAATTCCAAAGCACTGGTGGAGACGACTGCCAGAAGATCTCCATTGGCAAGTTTTGTTTCAATTTCCCGACGTTCTTCAGGTAAAAAGCCTGCCCGGTAGGCTGTAATTTTATCAGAAAAAGAGGATGCTTTTTGGGAAGCCCAGATGGCAATTAATTCGGTAATTTTCCTGGACTGGGTATAAACAATGGTCCGCAGATTCCGGTGAACGGCTGCATGGATCAACTGGATGGCTGTTTGAGCAGCTCCCTCCAATCCCCGCATTAGAATTACCTCTTTTTTACCGGTGGGAGCACTTTGTTCATCCACAACCGCCACATCAAGTCCGGTAAGGTCATGGGCCAGCTGGGCAGGATTGGCAATTGTGGCCGAGCAGAAAACAAAAACAGGAGAAGCGCCATAAAGGCCGCAAATACGCTGAAGACGCCGGAAAACCCATGCCATATGCGACCCCATAACACCCCTGTAGGTATGGACCTCATCCACCACGATATATTTTAAATGCCTAAAAAAGTCTGACCAAAGATCATGGTGGGCCAGCATGGAAAGATGAAGCATTTCAGGATTAGACAATAATATATGGGGTGGTTGTTTCCTGATTTTGCTTTTCTGGTAGGACGAGATATCACCGTCATAGACCGCTGCTGTCAAATCTGTACAGCCGGGGTTGGCACAAGTCATTTTTTTTAACATCTTTGTGAGGGATGAAAGTTGATCACGGGCAAGGGCTTTGAGGGGAAACAGGTATAAAGCCTTTGTTTCTTGGGATTCGAGCAATGCATCCATTACCGGCAGATTGTATACAAGACTTTTCCCGCTTGCTGTTGGGGTGGCGATCACGGTGTTCACACCATTTGCGATCATTTCAACAGCTTTTTTCTGATGGGAATAAAGGGACTGAATCCCTAAAATATCTAAAACAGGTTGTATGGAATGCTTTAGTTTTATGTCTTTGGCTGCAAAGACTGCATTTTGGGCAGGCAGGCTTTTATGGCAGACAATATCCGGTGCCAGTCCCTTAAATTTCTTAAGGGACTTTATATATTCGTCAAGGCTCACAAAATACGCTTCCCAAGTGCAGATAAAATCAATTCCACGGCAAGCTCCGCAGTCTTGTTTGCAATATCGAGAATGGGATTAATCTCCACAAGATCCATGGAAGACAATTTGCCTGAATCCGCAATGGTTTCCATGAGCAAATGGGCTTCCCGATATGACAATCCGCCGGGAACAGGAGTTCCGACACCCGGTGCTTCAACAGGATCTAAGGCATCCATGTCCACACTCAAGTGGATGCGTTTTAAATGTGCAAACTTCATAATGGCTTTGTTGACCACGGAACTGATCCCCTGCTCATCAATTTCCCGCATGGTAAAGACCGTGATTCCGGATTTTTTCAATCGCTTTTTTTCCGCAGAATCCAAATCCCTTTGGCCAATCATCACGATATTCTCAGGGTCAATTTTTGAGCCTGGTTTACCGACTTTTACAAGGGATTCATGGCCCTCGCCAATCAATGCTGCCACCGGCATTCCATGAATATTTCCGCTGGGGGAAGTTTCAGGGATGTTAAAATCCCCATGGGCATCCATCCAGATCAACCCGGCCGGGTCCTTATCCATTGCTGCTGCAACGGTTCCAACGGCAATGGAATGGTCGCCACCTAAAAACAGGGGGAAATCACCATTATCAATGACCTGCTTACCAGCTTTATGGAGCTGCTTGCAGATGGTAGTAATCTCTTTTAGATATTTCTTTTTGCTTTTTATCTCCCCGGAATCCCTTGTGGGAACGCTGATATCACCATTATCAATGACTTGATGACCCAGATCGCGAAGCCTTGGGACAAGACCGGTATACCTCATGGCAGCCGGGCCCATATCTACACCCCTGTGATGCTGGCCAAAATCCATGGGCGCTCCGATAATACAGATATTTCTTGCCATTGCCTGTACTCCTTTCCAATGTGGTGTAGATGCCGTCATTTCATGCATTTGCGGTAAGGTAAACGCAATAAAAGTTTTTGCTTTTCATAAGGGCCGTAAATTAATAAAATTCATGCCAGTGTTACATGCGTTTACCCTGTGTGCCCGTTTGTGAAGCTTGACAGCTCATATATCATAGAGTATGAAACCAGTTCAATATTAAAGATACCCAAAATCATCTCGGGAGCGCCAGATTCATGAACAATAAAGCCAGTGTGAAAATAGACAGAATTTCGAATATCATATCAGGATTGCTTGACCAGGACATTCAAGATATCGCTGTGCTCATCCGCCACTCGGAAAGGCATTATACAAAAGTAGCCGAGTTGGAACCATTTATGACCCTGACAGAGATAGGCAAAGAATACGCTGTGTCGTTTGGAGAAAAGCTGGGGAAAAATCCCATACCCAGATTGTATTCCAGTTTTTTTGGCCGGTGCATTGAAACCGCCTATCTCATTGACAAGGGCTTTTCAAATCATAATGGTGGTATGTTGGCCAACCCGGTATCAGATCAAATGCTTGCGCCTTTTTATATCCTGGATATTCAAAAAGTGGTGGACGAGATTGTAAAACACGGCAGTCCGGCATTCATTCGCCGTTGGTTTAATGGCCAAATTGATGAAACTATTATAGAAAAACCGGACCAGACTGCACAAACCATCTGCAATTACATGATAGAGCATCTTCAAAACCAGCAAAAAAACGAAATAACAATCTGTATCTCCCATGACTGGAATATCTTTCCTGTTAAAGAGTTTGAATTGAACATGCCCCATGAAAAATACGGGGATATTGATTATCTGGATGGCATGATTTTTTACAGAGACCAGGATGGGGTTTATGTTACATGCCACCTTTCAGAACCTAAACAAATCCAGTAATTATGGCGATTGCCAAAATATTTTCCCAATTAACCAAATACCTAATAAATTCGAAGGCTTAACGCAAATGATCTGAGATGTCTCAATTTTGTTTATATGAAATATATTTATGACATTTGGTTTAGCAAAGGCTTATTATGGAAAAGACAAAGATTACCATATTATGTGAAAACAGGGCCGGCCTGCCACTGGGAATTTTGGGCGAGCACGGTTTCTCAGCCCTTATTGAAAAAGGCGGTGAGAAGATCCTGCTAGACACCGGACAAGGCATGGCTCTTGATGCAAATGCAAACACATTGGGAATGGATCTTTCCCAAATCAACACCATTGTCATCAGCCATGGTCACTATGACCACACAGGCGGGCTTGCCTTTTTCAAAAACACAAAACAAGATATGCGCATCATTGCCCACCCGCAAATTTTTGAAGACAAATTCATCCTCAAAGAAATTGACGGAAAGAAGCAACCCATTTCCATTGGCATGAAATTTTCAAAACAAGAGCTGGAATCAAAAATGAATGCCACGGTTCTGCTGCAAAAACAATTTACCCAAATTTCACCGGGTATCTTTTTTTCCGGCGAAGTGCCACGGGTCACTGATTTTGAAAAAAATGATCCTAAGCTTCTGGTCAAGTCCAATGATAATTTTATCCAGGACACGGTCATTGATGATTCATCTCTTTTGATTGAGACCGGTTCAGGTCCTGTGATACTCACAGGATGTGCCCATTCCGGGATCGTGAATACCATGCTCCACTTTCAAAAAAAGGCAAAAGTGGACAAATTTCATGCGGTTATCGGCGGCACCCATCTAGGATTTTTAGATTCCCCGGCCCAGCTTGAGAAAACCATCCAGGCATTTAAGGATTTTCACCTCGATCTGATTGCTGTTTCCCACTGTACCGGCGATATACCGGCTGCGGTTTGCTACCATGAATTCAGGGAAAAATTCGCCTTTGCCAATGCAGGCTGGTCAAAACAATTTTAAATTCCTATGTTGCGTTGGCGACAAATATTCCCCGCACCGGTGCCGGGTAACCCTCGATGGTCTTTGACGGATCATCAGGGTCCAGAAAATCCGTCAGCGTTTCGGTTTGTATCCACTTTGTCTTGCGCTGTTCTTTAGAAGTAGTCCTTGTAACATCAACACATCTGACATTGGTGAATCCGGCACGGGTCAGCCAGGATTCCATAGCCGAAATATCCGGGATAAAAAAGACATTTCGCATTTTTGCATACCTGTCTTTAGGAAAAAGGCACTGATTTTCCCTGGAATCTATCACCAGATTTTCCACAATGATTTGACCCCCCTCTTTCAGCAGATCGCATGTTGTTTTAAGCATATCCATGGGAGATCTTCGGTGGTATAAAATGCCCATGCAGAAAATTGAGTCAAAATATTTTTTCATCAGCGGCAACTCCCCAAATGGTATGGGAAGGCAAAAAATCGAATCAAGGTTCAAAAATTTCTGCAAAGCCAGATATTGGCAATAAAATGAACTTTGGGGTTCGAGCCCTAAGACCATGCGCGGGTTCTGGGCAGCCATCCTGAACATGTAATATCCGTTGCTGGAGCCTATGTCTAGAATTCGCTTTCCTTCAAGACTTGATATGTGACCTTTTAGCCGTTCCCATTTCATCGAAGAAAGCCATTCCGTATCCACATCAATGCCAAAAAAATTAAACGGTCCTTTCCGCCAAGGACAAAGCAGGGTTAAGTTCTCATGGAGCAGATTTGCTTCATGTTCTGACAAATCCTGTGGTCTGCCAATCTGAATTTTATCTGTATCTAAATCAATATGACTTGGCAAAAACTTCGGGATCTTTTTTATGACTCCCTGAAATCGTAAAAAATTGCCTTTGGTATGATTCAAAAAATCTCTTTTTTCTCTAATGATCTTTTCAAGGGTCTTATACCATTGCTGCAATCCCAATTCTTCATATTTTTCTATAAGTTTTTCCATATTTATTTTATTGCTAAAATAGAAGCAAAGTTAAACCATTTCAGCCACACCAGGATATCGCTGAAGCCTGCGTCTTCTATTCTTTTTTCATGGGTTTGAAGTGATTCAGGCACCAATACCTTTTCAAGGGCATCCCTTTTCTGGCTGATCTCAAGTTCCGAGTAGCCGTTCTCAAGCTTAAATTGCTTATAAAAGTCATCCTGGATATTCGTAAGCCTTTGGGACGGTTGGATAATTTTTTCTGTCAAAACCAGAATACCGCCTGGCAAAAGGCCATGATAGACTTTTTCAATAATTTGTTTTCTTTTGGGGATACTTAAAAACTGGATGGTCAAATTAATCAGAACCACAGAGGCATTTTCAATCTTGGTATCTTCAATTTTCCCGCAGACAAGATCAAAATCCTGGTTGATGCCTTTCTTTTCCAACCTGTTTTTGTACTTGTCGATCATGGGCTGAGAACTGTCCACACCCACCATTAAAAAGGACTTTTTTTCAAATGCCTCTACGATTTCAAGGCCCAGGTTGCCATGGGAGCATCCCAAATCATAAATCCGGCTTTTATCCTGAAAAAACCTTAAAGCAAGCTGTGCCTGCCGCTTGATACTCTCCTGGTATAAAGGAACGGATCGTGTCAGCATATCATTGAAGACTCTGGTAACTTCCTTATTAAATTCAAATGGTTTTATCCGGTCTTTCTTATCTTTAAATAATTTGTCTTTTTTCAATGGTTACTCCATATTACATCAAATTTTGCCCTTTATTTATAATATTATCCAAATAAGTGCAAGAATAGCGCTGCTGCAAATCATTATCCCTTGACTAGCACGGTTTTATGATGGTATCTAAATTTGAAAGAAATTCTGCAACACATCTTTATTAAAAGGCCTATAACACTCGGGAGGAAAAACCATGGAGATTGTAGGAATTGATGTAGGGTTTGGCTTCACAAAAGCATATAACGGTACAAATTCCGTCATATTCAAATCACTCATCGGTGACGCAGCCGATATCCAGTTTCAATCGGCAATGAGCGATGAATCTTCCACTTCCAACCTTCACATTACCCTGGAAGACAAAAGTTATTTCTTAGGTAGTTATGCAGAGCTTCAATCCAACATTCGTGAATTTACCCTGGACCAGGACAAACTTTTAACTGATTTTGTTAAAATTCTTGCAGTATCAGCCGCAGGGATCTGTACAGATACTTCAGGTCCCATCAATGTAGTTTCCGGATTACCCGTCGGGTATATGAAAAGAGACAGTAAAAAATTAAGAGAAATGGTCAAAGGGGTACATGAAGTCATATTCCACAACCAAAAAGGAGAAAAAATTCCCCGGCGCGTTCATATTGAAAAGGTCCACATTATTCCCCAGCCCATTGGATCCATTTTTAATTTAATCTTTGATGATCAGGGAAAAATAAAAGATAGAAGTCTCGCCACCCAGAAAATAGGTGTGGTTGATATTGGTTTTAAAACAACTGATTTCAGTATATTTGATCA
>JAAEMC010000042.1 GCA_024225895.1 Desulfobacteraceae bacterium
ATGATTTTCCCTTTAAAATAAAGGACATTGTTGTAAAATTATCTGAACTTTCTTAAATTGTTTTTCCTTTAGAAAGGATCGTTTCATGGGTAATCAAATAAAAATACTGGTAACAAGGGATTTTCCTGATATTGGGATTCAATTATTAACGGATCAGGGCTTTGATTTGACTATCTGGACTAACAAAAAGCCCATGACAAAAGCCCAGTTTATTGAAAACGCCCAAGGGCATGAAGCACTTCTCTGCACTTTAACAGAAGAGATTGACAAAACATTTTTATTGGCTTGCCCCCATTTGAAAATGATTTCCCAATTCGCGGTTGGGTATGACAATATTGATATTAAAGAGGCTACCATCCTTGGAATTCCTGTGGGTTTTACGCCGGATGCCATGACTGAGGCTACGGCTGATATTGCCTTTGGCCTGATGATTGCCGTTTCAAGAAAGTTTTTTTTCCTGCATAAGACCATTTTGCATGGCCAATGGGATTATTTCACACCCAAGGCCAATTTAGGCATTGA
>JAAEMC010000043.1 GCA_024225895.1 Desulfobacteraceae bacterium
CCGGATTCTGGTGGTGGATGATGAAAAAAGGGTACGTCATGCCTGCCGACGCTTTCTTTGCCAAGAGGGGTGCGAGGTCCAATTGGCAGAAAACGGCATTGACGGCCTGAAGATGATTGAAAAAACACATTATGACATCATTCTCCTGGATTTAATGATGCCGGGCATTTGTGGACTTGATGTTCTAAAACGGGTTAAATCTTTGCACCCGGATACGGTTGTCATCGTTATCAGTGGCTATGCAACTCTTGAGCACGCAATAGATGCCATGAAAAAAGGGGCCTTTGATTTTATATCCAAACCTTTTTCTCCTCAGGATTTAAGGATTGTTATCATCAAATCCATAGAATTTATTCGAACCCTGCAAGATATTGCAACTGAAAAGTCTCGCATGAGGGTTATGATCAACAGCTTGTGCAACGGCGTTTTAACAACGGATAATCAAAAGAATGTGGCCCTGGCCAACCCGGCATTTCGAAAATTGATGGGCTGCAAAATAGAAAAAGTCATTGGCCGCCCGGTCTCAGACTGGATCAAAGAACCCAAAGTACTTAGCATGATTGATCAGGCCATTGACCAGCCCGAAAAGACCTTTGTGGAAATCACCGATGAAATCACCATCAAGGATGCCAAGACCCAGAATGATACTATCCTGGGTGCCAGATGCATCCCTTTCCGGGACCGTTTAAAAAGGAATCTGGGCACGGTAACCGTATTGCAGGATATCACGGCCTTAAAAAAGATCGACCAGTTAAAATCGGATTTTGTCTCCATGGTAGCCCATGAACTCAAAAGTCCTTTAAATTCGATTTTGATGCAGTTGAATGTTGTTTTAGACGGCCTGGCAGGAGACCTGACCGATAAGCAACAGGAAATATTGTCACGAAATCATGATAAAATAAAATCGCTGACCACCCTTACATCTGAATTGCTGGACCTTTCAAAAATCGAATCCGGCCTGATTAACCAGGAAAGGGAAGAGCTGGACCTTGTGGAAATAATGAAAGAACAGGTTGATTTTTATACAGATAAAGCCAGTTCAAAATCCATTAAAATCAGTAGCTGTGCAAAAAAAGAAAATATCCATATCATGGGGAATAAAGAAAATATTGAAGAGGTCTTTTCCAACTTGATTTCCAATGCCATCCGCTACACCCCGGATGGCGGCAAGATCTGTGTCGATATTGAATCAAAAAACGATCAAACAATTA
>JAAEMC010000044.1 GCA_024225895.1 Desulfobacteraceae bacterium
CATCAAATACAACCTCATCCTCGTAATAAAATTTGGCAGACTCAGCCATCTCAACCAGGGTCTTGCTCCTGGGCTGGAGGGTTTTGATCACATCCCGGGTGAAGTCATTATTTTGGGCATCAATACCTAAATTATTAAGATGAAATAAAAGATGCTCAGCCAGTTCCTCGGCGCCTTTGCTCTGGATGTGCTTTGAATTCAGGGCCAAAAGCTTGTCGGCATCAAACATGGAAGCTGATCTTCCCAAGTGTTCCAAATCGAATTTTTCAATGAGATCATCCCGCTCAAAAAACTCCTGATCTCCATGGGACCATCCCAGTCTTACCAGGTAATTGATCACGGCATCGGGTAAAAAACCCATGTTTTTATATTCCGTGACCGACATGGCACCATGCCGTTTGCTTAACCGGGCTTTATCCGCTCCCAGGACCATGGGTACATGGCCGAAGACAGGAAGTGCTGCGTTAAGGGCCTGATAAATCAGGATTTGTTTCGGTGTGTTGATCAGGTGGTCATCCCCGCGGATAATGGTATTGATACCCATGGTCAGGTCATCAATGACCACTGCCAGGTTGTACATGGCAGATCCATCACTTCTTTGGAGGATAAAATCATCAATTTCAGCATTTTGAAAAGCAGTCTCGCCTTTGACAATATCTTTCACCACAGTGACACCGGTATCCGGTGTTTTAAGTCTTACTACGGTATTTTCAGATTTGGGCAGGTTTTTGTTGCGGCATTTCCCGTTGTACATGGGTTTTTTACCGGCAGCTTTAGCTTCTTCCCTCATGACATTGACTTCTTCAGGAGTACAGGAACAATAGTAGGCATGGCCGGAATCAATCATTTTATCGATATATTCCCCATAGATATCATACCGCTGGGTTTGGAAAAAAGGGCCTTCATCCCAGTCAATTCCAAGCCACTGGAGAGATTCCAATATTGCATCCACTGAGTCCTTAGTGGACCGTACCTCATCCGTATCTTCAAATCTTAAGACAAATTTTCCTTTGGTTTTCCTGGCATAAAGCCAGTTGAACAATGCAGTTCTTGCCCCGCCAATGTGAAGAAAGCCGGTGGGGGAGGGGGGGAATCTTGTAATAATGGGTTCCATGTGTTCTCCAAGTCTAAATTTAATGAAAATATTTATGAAATCGAGCCCTTACCTATCATAAAACCCAAATTTGAGCAATAGAATGACAAGTGGAGGCAAGAAAGTCCATTTTTCATTGATTATGGAGGTCGCCCTCATGGGTTTGGGCTGGTCCAAATGCTTTATCATTCTTTACTTTGCATAGTGTTAGTGCTATACCACAAATGAAGTTATCAACTGAGCAGGATAGAGATGAAATGAAAATGAATCAAAAAATGCAGAATTGTCCGGAAAATAAAGAAAGAGGTTTTACATTTCTTGAAATTATGGTTGTTGTTGTCATCCTTGGATTGTTGGCTACTTATATTGCTCCGAGGTTCATGGATAAAGCAGATGATGCCAAGATTGTGAAGGCCCGGATGGATATTGCTGCCATTGAAACCAGTCTTAAAATGTATAGATTGGATAGTGGCGTCTATCCTACCACAGATCAGGGCCTTTTGGCCTTGATTGAAAAACCCTCATCAGAGCCTATCCCCACAAACTGGAGTGAGAAGGGCTATCTTGAAAAATCCAGAATTCCTAAAGATCCCTGGAACAGGGAATATCTCTATATTTCACCCGGTGTAAACGGTGATTTTGATATCATTTCCTATGGCGCAGACGGAGAAGCCGGCGGAGATGGTAAGAACAAAGATATCAATAGCTGGGAGATTGAATAAGCATACACATATACAAGGTTTTACCTTGTTTGAACTGATGGTTGTTATCAGTATTCTTGCCGTTGTTCTTACGGTATTTGTGCCAATTTTCAGAAGTTCACGTCCATTTTCCGATTCCCAAAGCGGGATCAGCGAATTGGTGAATCTGATCCAGGATCTTAAAAAAAGGGCGGTACAGGATCAGGCAGATCTGACGTTGCACATTGATACCGGCCGGAACTATCTTTGGGTTGAGGATTCGATCATGGATGAAGAAATGAGAAAAAAAGCAAAAGAAGAAGGGGTGACCTTAAGGCAGGATTTTAATATTTCGGGCGTTGAGTTCAAAGAATCCGGGCAGGAAGATCCAGATGACCAGGCGATCCTTTTTTCAAAGCAGGGGTATTCTGATTTTGCTCTGATTCATTTAACAGATGATGAAACCGATCTGACCATCCGGATTGAGCCGTTTCTTTATCATGTAGAGGTTGTCCAAGGACATGAACCGTTTGAAGAATGTATATAGGATTCTTTTTGGGAAGAGAAAGAACAAAGGCTTTCTGCTTTTTGAGATTATGATCAGTGTCTCCATCATGGCCTTGGTTTTTGTCGCTCTTTCCAGGGTTCAGACCAGCAGTATTGATCTTGCTGCCAAATCGAAATTTAAAAATATTGCTCCGACGCTGGCCAAAATTCAGCTTTCAAACATTGAAGAAAACCTTGCTGACTGGTCTGAGTTCTCAGGTGATTTTGGAGATGATTTCAAGGGATACTCATGGGAGGTGACCCTAGTGGATTCAGACTTTGAAGAAGATGGTATTATTAGAGAGGAAAATTATCAAAGATTCAAAAAGATTGACCTGGTGATTTTGCACGATAAAGGACAGCGGGCGTACAAAATAAGCACCTGGAGAGTGGTGGATGAACAAGAACGATAGACATATCAAGGGATTTACACTGCTTGAGGTATTGGTGGGCACCTTGATCCTATCCATTCTTTTGACTACCCTGTATTCCTTTTGGAATGCATTTATGAAATCAGGTAGTCAGGTTATTGAAGAAGTGACTGACAATGAAGGGATGCAAAACGCTTTTAACCGGATGAGCACCGACCTGGAACAATTGTTTATTGTTCAGCCGCCGCGATTTAAAAAGAAAGGATCTGAATTTGACCCTGATGATCCTTACCGGTTTCTGGGTAAAGAGACCAATAAAAGTGCAGGAACTTTCCCTTATTTGTCGTTCGCATCCCTTGCCCATTTAAAAACCGGGATTGATTCCAGGCCTGGGGTGGCGCGGATTGTCTATTATGTCAAATCAGATAAAAATAATCTGTTGAATTTATACAGGGCAGATAATTTGGAGCCTTTCCCGGAAGAGGAGACTGCTTGTGAAGACCCGGTGCTTTTTAAAAACATCTCAGCAA
>JAAEMC010000045.1 GCA_024225895.1 Desulfobacteraceae bacterium
AGAAGAGAATGCGATAATTTATTTTTTTTTGGATCTGACTATAATAATTGAGCCATTGACCTAAGAAAAAATGACCGGCATAATGCAATCTATGAAAACAAGGACGTTCTCAAAAATCGACAATATGTCCAGTAAAAATGAGCGCTTCTCCACTTTTTCTTTTCATTTTTTATTCTTTTGGCTGGGTGCATTTTTCATACTGCTAAGTCCCTTTTGGATAGGACAAGCAGATGCCGGGCAAGCAAAAGATCCATCCAAGAAAATCGTCATTGCCGCCATAGTTGATGACAAATTCCATACTATTGCCATGGATATCTTACATCTGGCCTATCAAAGAATAGGATATACAGCATTATTCATTGAGATGCCGGGCAAGCGGTGTCTGGAATATGCAAACAGTGGGAAAGTGGACGGCGATGCAGCAAGGGTAAAGGGCATTTGCCAAATTTACCAGAACCTTTTGCCTGTTAAAATGCCGATTCTTTATTTCCAGGGAGTGGCATTTACCAAAGGCATCCGACCCTCTATCCGGAACTGGAATGATCTTAAAGGCCTTAGAATAGGGGTTGTCAGCGGTATTCAACATTACCAGGAAGGTATCAAAGACATGAACCTCTTTTTGGCTGACAACCAGAACCACCTGTTTAAACTGTTGTCGTTGGACCGCATACAGGTTGCCATATCCGACAAAACATCAGGACTACTTGAAATTGACAAAAACTTTAAGGATGCCGGCCTGCATACAGTAAATCCACCTATGTACGCATCCTATCTGTTCCATGTTGTCCATAAAAAAAACCGCAAGCTTATAGCACCCTTAGAAAAAGTATTATACCGGATGGAGAGGTCCGGAGAGATTCAGCAAATAGAAAAAAATATTTTAAAACAGCTGGCAACTCAAAATAAATAAATCAGTAACACCCAAATCCACCATCAAATTACATAACATGCCACAATAACAACAAAAAGACACATCCTTTGGCCACCATCAACAGGGTTACAAAAGAAATTCATCCCCCATCTGCCACCACCCAATAGTAGAACCCACTCTTGCAAATTCAACCTTTTCCCTTATTTCCACCTCTCTGATCCAGTCTCCAAGACCACAAAAATGATGGATGATCAATGGAGTTGAATGGGGCGGCAGGATATCTCGGGCAAGCTGGTGAAGACTGATGGTCCGGTTGGTGTTATAGGAAGTCTCCTGTGTGTCCCAGGGTGTGGGGTGGATAAATCCATGGACAGCGCCCTCTTGTTTCATATATCCGAAATGGTTGAGAAAATCTGCTTTAAGGGCCCTGATTTTTTGGATGGCAGATACATTGCTTTTCACATCAACACCTTTGTTCAGGTTGTTTAGTATTGTATCATCAAAAGCTTCAAAGCCGATGGATGAAAAGAGAATTCGGATATCTTTTTCACCTGCCCTTTTTAAAACTTGTGTCAAAGGCGAAATCCCTTTTAAAAAATAATCTGCCCGGAGGGTGAGATTTATCTGGCTAAGATTTATGGAAATTGCCTGGGCCATATCCAATAAATTGCCAAGTTTGAATAGCGGGCTTTCATTGATCAACTCAAAGGGTATCTTTTTATTATCTTCTCCTTGCGGCAATCCTTGAAGCTGGGACTGAACCGCCTTTTTACCCAATACACCGACAAATCCCTTATCTGTTGCAACATCACAAAAACTGCACCCTTTCTGGACGATTGCAATCTTTTTGGCATCTGAATACTTTTTTTGCAGGGCACTTGGATAATCAATAAATATTTTTCTTTCTTTTGAGGCATGGGGACAGCCAATCTGGGACAGGACCTGGGCCGTTGTTATTTTTAAAGGAACAAAAGCCGCACCATCCAAAGTATAAAGAGTTTGCCAATCGGTTGTTGACAAAAATCTATCTTCCCACTTTTCAGAGGGATTCTGAAGTATTTTTCCTTTCCCATTTTTGTAGACAGCGCCTTTTATCTGGGACAGATCCGTATCTGAACAAAGCCATGGCAATATCTGCTGGGCCGGTCCGTGAAGAGCAAAGGAAAAATTGTCTGACAGTCCCTGGAATCTGTGGTGATATTTTTGACACCCTTTCTCCCCTATAAAATCCGGAGCTGCCTGGGGTCCGGCCAAAATGGTGGTGGCCCCTTCTTCTTTCAATTCCCCGGCAAAGTCAAAAAGGTCCGGCCGTCCGCCGAGGCTTGCAAACCCGATCACAGGCTTTTGTTCCCTGAAATAGGCATAGACGGCGCTTTTTAAATCCGACAGATTATCTTCATTGGTTATGCCTGCCACGATACTGGAATAAGGTGAGTTTTCATTAATAATAGTGGCAGCCATCTGTGGTCCTAACAACCCATAGGATTCCCCTGTAAAATACCCGCAAATAATTAAAAACCTCTTTTTGTTTTGCTTCATAGTCGCCTTTTTTTAACTCATTTTTCAGCCTTTACTATATCTCAAGGGGAAATCGAATGAAAGGGGCGATGTCCCCACTTGTAACCCTTGCCGGCAAACCTGTTTTCTCAAATGATTCATTGACAATGGCAGATCTGTATACTATTTCCCTTTACTATAGAGCGGTCTCAATTAACCATGACAGCAGTTTCATGGTGTTGTTACCATTTTATAATGGTGTGGAGCAAATCTTTTACAATTCAATTTAACACTGGAGGTTATTATGAAATGTTTACGTCTCGTATCTGTCTTTTTATTTATATTCCTTTTTACTGCTACCCTTGCAGGTATCGGCTCTGCCCAGGAATCTGCCACCAAAGAAGAATGCATTAAAATGACAAAAGCAGCGGGTGACATGGTCAAGAAAAAAGGCCTGGATGCTGCGCTGGTGGCAATCAACGACAAAAACGGTCCCTTTGTCTGGAAAGATACTTATGTATTCTGCATTAATATGGAATCACAGACCGTTGTCGGTCATCCGATCAAACCCGGCCTTATCGGCAAAAATCTGATGGGGATCAAAGATGTTAACGGCAAAATGTTTTTTTCAGAATTTGTTAATGTTGCCAAAAATAAAGGAGAAGGCTGGGTTGACTATATGTGGCCAAAACCCAATGAGAAAAAGCCGTCCCCAAAGGTGTCATATATTTATCGCGTGCCCGGCGAAGATTTATTAATGGCTGCAGGTACATACGAATAGCTTCATCATAAAGCACATTTAAGACTGTCCATCGCAAGTTAATGCGATGAAAGGAGTTATGTGATGAAACTATCCGGCCGGTTTAGCTTCAACCTGCTTCGTTATTCCAGTATTCGGGTAAAGATCATCCTGTTTCCCATTATTGCCATTTTGGGAATGCTTGCCATTGCTGGGAACAACCGGGTTCAAAAGACATCCGTCAACCGTCAGATGGCGGTGGGAAGGTTAAGTCAGACCCTTTCTGCGGATATTGTCGAACTGATGATGATCGAAGAAAAATTTATCAACACAACCGACGAATCCCTTTTAAAAGCCCGTGACAAGGAACGAAAGCATATCAAAGAATCAATGGAACGGCTGCGGGATATAACCAACGAAACGCTGTTTAAAACTATCTCGGACAAGGAATCCGCACACGCCAAGGTCTTTGACACCATGGCAGATACCCTTGTACAGATAGATCAAACAGCAGGGTTTCTTACCAAGGAAATTGATACCATTAATGATCTCCTGGATCAGAATATCGGTGCGATTGACTACGAAGAAACTGAGAAGACGATGGAAGGAGAAGCTCTTTCTTCCATGAAAGAATCCGCGAGAAGGGAAACCATTAAATTCAGTGGGTTGGGCAATCGCCTGCTGTTAAATATTTTTCAAAATCTGTTTATCCTTACCGACGATGGTAAATATCTTAAAGCCAAAACGCAATTGAACAAAATTATCACCAATACTCAAAAGAATGTCACCAGTATTTATGGCGCCGTCAACGATCCGGAATTCAACAAGCGCTGGGATGATGTCAAAAAAGCAATCAAAAAAATCGGTGAGCTTGAACAGGCGCTTTTTTCATCCTGGCAAAAAAAACAGGAGATGTTGCCCTCGTTTAACCAGTCCGGAAAAGCCGTTCAAAATCAAATCATCCAGATTGTTGAAAACTCCCGTTTACGTATTGAGCAGACACAACGGACCGGGGACATGATCAGTTGGGTTGTCTTTCTGATCAGCATATCCGTGTTGATTCTTTTGGGTGTTGTCATGTACCGCGGGGTCAGCCTGCCGATTTCAAAGGCAGTTGACATGTTCAAAGATGTTGCGGAAGGGGAAGGAGATCTTACCAAACGGTTGGAATTTGACAGCAAGGATGAGATCGGCGAAATGGGCCACTGGTTTAACCGGTTTGTAGAAAAAATACAGGCCATTGTCTATGACCTGGCGCAGAATGCTTCAAACCTGGGGACGTCGGCCAATACCTTATCCGGTATTTCTAAAGAGATGTCGTCAGGGGCGGAGCAAACATCTGAGAAAGCTTCTACAGTGGCTGCTGCAAGCGAAGAAATGAGCAATACTTTTAATTCAGTAGCGGCGGCAATGGAACAGGCCACCGGCAATATGGGGATGGTCAGTTCAGCCACCGAACAGATGAACAGCACCATCCAGGAAATCGCAAAGAATACGGGAAATGCGCGCGGAATTACCCGCAATGCGGTTGAACGGACCCAAAGCGCCACCGGCTATATGGGCAAGCTGGGGCAATCTGCGGACGAGATCGGTAATGTTATCGAAACCATTACAGAGATCTATGAACAGATCAACCTTCTGGCACTCAATGCAACCATTGAGGCAGCCCGTGCAGGAGAAGCAGGCAAGGGCTTTGCGGTGGTGGCCAATGAAATCAAGGAATTGGCCAACCAGACCGCCGAGGCTACTGGTGAAATTAAAACCCGGGTTCAAGGCATTCAGGTGACCACAAAAAGTACGGTGAAAGAAATCGGAAATGTCTCCACCGTGGTCAATGAAATCAATGAAATTGTGGCCACCATCTCTGCGGCAGTTGAAGAGCAGACCGCTACAACACAGGAAATTTCGATAAATGTTGCCCAGGCATCCAAAGGCATCAGTTAAGTAAACACAAACGTTGCCCAAAGTTCTGAAGTGGCTTCAGACATTTCACAAGAAATTTCCGGTGTCACCCAGTCATCTGAAGAAATTTCAGGCAACAGCAGCCGGGTGGATGAAAATGTCTCGGATTTGCTCTCTTTGGCTGAAAATTTGAATGAGGTTGTGGGCAGGTTCAAGTATTAAATTATTATTGAGACCTGCGTAGTGCATTAATTGTTAGGGGGCGGACACACAGATCCGTCCCCTATACTTTTTTTATTTGGTCTCTTTGGCAATCTTCCTTTTCTCATCATCCCGAACTTCCCGGCGCAAGAGTTTGCCGACCTTGGACCTGGGCAGCATGTCCCTGAATTCCACATATCCCGGCACCTTGTAGGATGCCAGCCGCTCCCGGCAAAATTTAATCAATTCCACACCGCCTACGCCCTTGGCATCATCTTTAAGCACAACAATGGCCTTGATCCGCTCCCCGACCTTTTCATCGGGCACACCAATGACACAGGCATTGATCACTGTGGGGTGATCCTGCAAGGTGGCCTCTATTTCCGAGGCAGAAACCCGGTATCCCTTGTGCTTGATAATATCAGCAGAGCGTTCCATATAAACCAGTTCGCCGTCCGGCTTACAGGAGACATAATCCCCCATGCGACAATAGAGTTTGTCATTGACCTTTACATAGGTCCTTTCGGTTTCATCCGGGCGTTCATAATACTCTTTTAAGGAATGCTCTGAAGAAACAAAAAGCTCTCCGCTTTCGCCATCTTCAACACATTCAAGGGTCACAGGGTCCACCACAATGCACTCCCGACTTTCCAAGGGATATCCAATGGAACCGGATGCGGGTTCCGTGCCGATCTTGCTGTAGGTCACATGCCCGGCCTCTGTGGAGCCGTAGACCTGGTATATGGGGACCCCACATCTTTCTTTGAATCTTTTGTGAACCTTTGCCGGCAGCACATCCCCTCCACAAAAACAATAGGTCAATGAAGATAAATCATATTGATCCAGCCTGTCATTTTCCAGGATCATCCGGTACAGGGCCGGAACCCCCAAAAGCCACCGGACCTTATATCTTTGGATGGAAACCAGGATGGCATCCACCTGTGGCTGCGGCATGAGAACGGCCATGTTGCCCTTGTTGAGCACCAAAGCCATAAAAAGGCCCAGGGCCATGATATGAAACAATGGATTGATGGCAATATAGACATCATTGCCTTCTTTTAAGTGGTCCCCGGCCACATGAAAGGTTACGTCATTGATATAGGAGGTCGAACCTATGTGATTTCCGGGGACCCCTTTTGGAAAGCCTGTGGTACCTCCGGTGTAAAGGATATAGGACAAATCCTCCACAGGATCTATGGGGATAGCTTCAGTTAAAGGAGGGGCTTTCAGCATGGACTTAAAGGAAACCACTTTATCATCATACAACACCTTGCCGTGGGGAATTTTATCAAACAAAACTCCCACTATCCGTTTCCAGGCCGGTAAAAGATCCACCATATTTGTTACAATAGCATGATTCAGCCCTGCCGGTTCAAAGACCTCTTTAACATAACCAAAATTGGTATCTGAGCAGATCACGGTTTTTGCCCCGGAATTTTTGATCATGTAGGTAATCTCATGGGAAGTATAAATTGGGGAAACCGGCACCAGGACAGCGCCTGCCTTTTGAATACCCAAAAATGCAATTACCCATTGAATACAGTTAGGAATATACAAAAGAACCTTATCCCCTTTTTGTACCCCCATGTTGATCAGGGCCCCTGCAAACCGTTCGGATAAATTTTTTAACCGCTTGTATGAGAACCGTTCGCCAAGATAGAGAACTGCCGTGTTATCCGGATATTTTTCACTCATCTTATCAAACCGGGTGAATGAAAGCTCTTTTTCCAAAGGGATGATGTTGTTCACCATTAAAACCTGCCTCCTTGTTATTTGATCACACCCCAAAATATGCGGATTTCACATCCGGGTTGTCCATTAATTCCTGACGTGTTCCTTCCATGACGGCTGCCCCGTTTTCCAGGATATAGGCATAGTCGACAATGGGAAAAACAGGCCGTGCATACTGTTCCGATACAATAATGGAAATCTTTTTTTCCTTCTGGATGGCCTTGGTAGCCTTGATCAGGGTGGCTTGCATCAAGGGGCTCAATCCTAAAAGCGGCTCATCTAAAAGCAAGAGTTTGGGCTGGGCCATCAATGCCCTTCCTATGGCCAGCATCTGTTGCTCACCGCCGCTTAAAAAGCCGCCTATCCTGCTCTTCAACCTTTTTAAAGCAGGAAAGACATGCAGTATATACTCCAGCGTATCTTTGGCCTGGGCTTTGGTGGCCAAAAAACCCCCGATCTTCAAATTCTCCAATACCGTGCTTTCTTTAAATATTCTACGGCGTTCCGGGCAAAGGATAATACCGGACTTTGCCCGAAGGCTCGGTTTTAAACTGGTAATGTCCTGGTCATGGAACCGGATATCTCCGGAAATGGTGATGCGCTCGCCGCCTGCCATCTCTTCTTTTTTGCGGATATCCAGCATGATTCCGGACAAGGCGTACATCAAGGTGGACTTTCCTGCGCTGTTGGCCCCGAACACCCCTACAATGGAATTTTCACTGCACTGAATACTGATATTATTCAATGCCAGCATATTTTCATAAAAGACCATTAATTCATTTGCCTCAAGCATATGTCATGACCTCCTCAACCTCTTCAGATCCAAAATAGGCTTCTTTGACCCCGGCATCTGCCATCACCTCATCAGGACTCCCTTCAATGAGCTTTTCCCCGAAATTCATCACCATGATCCTGTTGGCCACCCGGAAAAGCTCCCGAAGCCTGTGTTCAATCATGACAATGGTGATACCGTCCATCTGCAGCCGTTCTATCAGGGGTACCATGCTGGCAATCTCGCTCATGGAAAGTCCTGAAAAAACCTCATCACAAATAATGATCTCAGGTTTTAACGACAGGCACCGGGCCAGTTCCAAACGTTTGAGGTAGCCTGTGGGCAGGGTGGATGTGGTCTTAAAAGGAATATAGGAATCCCGTTCAAACCCGATTTCTTCTAAAATGTCAATGCTGACCGTGTGCCGGTCACCAAGCCTGCCCCCGCCTCGCCAGCCGCCGGTACGCCTTGCCCGTGGAGAAAAAAGGGGGATGACAAGATTTTTGTAAGCAGGCAGGCTGTAATAGGGCCGCATCACCTGAAAGGTCCTTGTAACGCCCATGTCTGCAATTTTATGGGGTTTTTGACCAGTGATGTTTTTACCTTTGAAAAAAATCATTCCGGACGAGGGTTTGATAAAGCCTGTGATATTATTGACAATGGTTGTCTTGCCCGAGCCATTGGGTCCGATGATGCCCAAAATTTCACCCTCGCCCACCTCAAAACTGACATCTGAAAGAGCGGTCACCCCGCCAAATTTTTTGGTCAGCCCAACCACCTTTAAAATGGGGTCTTCAATCATATTTTGGTCCACCTTTCAAATTGTTCGTATTTTCGCTGGACAAATTCCATGATGCCTTCACTCTTAAAAAGGATAAATGCCACCAGGATAACTGCATAAAAAACAATGCGCAGGGTACCGAAATCCCGTAAAAGCTCTGACACCGGCACCAGGATTAAACATCCCAATACCGGCCCCACAAGCGTTCCGGCACCGCCGATCACTGTGGCGGCAATGGGCAGGATTGAAAAATCCAGGGCAAATTGAGAAATACCAGACCACATATAAATGTGGGTGATGCATGCCCCGCCAAGACACCCCATGGACGAGGCGATAAAAACCGCAAGCGCCCTGTAAAGGGTGATATTGATCCCAGATGCCTTCACAGCCTGGTCATTATCCATGATGGCCGTAAAAATCAGGCCTATGTCCATGTTCACCAGACGGCGCAGCCCAAAGACAAATCCTAGGACCACCCCGATGACCACATATTGTTCCACCCAGTGATTGGAAAAACTGTCAATGCCGATGATCCCGTCTGTTCCCCCGAAGATATCAAAAGCCTCTATAATCCGGGCCATGAACAAAGGATACATCAAAGTGACAATGGCAAAATAAACTCCTTTCAACGGCAGGCAGGGAAGCAGCAAAAACGTTGACAGCGCCCCGCCGATTATAGTGGCCAAAGGGATGGTCAACACCGGGGGAAGACCGAAATAGGTGTTTAAAATCCCGGCAATATATCCGCCCATACCAATGAAAAAGGCACCCCCTAAGCAGACCAGGCCTACATAATGGGCCAAAAAATCAAAACTTAAGGCCAGAAGCGAATAAATACATACAATGGAGATTACCCGCTGCCAGTACATACCGGGCATCAGAAACGGTAAACTAAGCATGCCGGCGATCAACAGGAACCTGGGCAAGGTCAAATAAGAGAGCTCTTTTAAGGACATCAGGGCATACAGCCCATCCGACCTGACCTTGATCCCCCGGTCAATTCTTTCTTTTCGTGCTTGTGCAATATCCAATTTTAAACCCTTTCTTCCAATTCATGTTGCCTGCCAAAAAGGCCGGATGGTTTTACGATCAATGTTAAAATAATGGCCAGGATGGCCACCACCATCTGGAAATGCGACCCGATATAAACTACGGTAAGAATCTGGGTAAACCCAATGAGAAAGGCTGCAACTATGGCGCCCATCCAGGAACCTAAGCCACCCACAATACAAACGGCAATGGACATGATTAAGACATGGTACCCGGATTCCACCACGATATTGCCCAAAGGCAAAATTAAAATAGCGGCCACGCCGGCCAGCATGGCGCCGAAGGCCATGGCCAGCGTGGCCATCAAATCTGAATCAATGCCCAGCATCAATGCGGCCCGTTCATCCTGGGCCATACCCTGCAGAGCCAGGCCAAGTTTTGTATAGTGGGTAAATGCCCACAATAATCCAACCAGAACAACACCAATGATCATCATCAACAGCCGGTGATAATCCACGGGCACACCGCCAAGGGTGATGCTGCCCTCCATAAAAACCGGCAGGGTATAGGTCATGCCCTTGAAACCGCCCCAGCGAAGGCCTTCTAAAATTGCCAGACCAATGGCATAGGAGCCGATGATTTCCGAAATATTCATCCCCCGGACCCGGATCAGAACAAACCGGTACATGAGCGCACCGATAAGGGCGTTGACCAGAAGAGATAGGATGATGGCCAGAAAATAGTTGAGTCCTAAGCTGTTTAAAAATATCCAGCAGACAAAGCCGCAGACAATATAAAGGGCCCCATGGGCAAAATTGGGGACCCGGCTGATGCCGTAGACCATGGCAAATCCCAATGCCATCAGGGCTAGTGAAACACTGTTAATGGTTCCGTAAACAATGATCTGCATAAGTGAATCCTAAGTATTATTGGTTGTGGTACTCCTGGGTATCTGTCAGAAACCGCAATGGCTACTTCATCCAGGGCGGCAACTCAATGGAACCTTTGGCAATACTTTTGGGGAAGACCACAACACGTTTGCCGTCCTGCCATTGAAGGATGGAGCCCACAGCCCCTTCTTCAGGCGTTTTCGCAAATATTACCTGGTGGCTTTTGGGATCGAACCTGAGCCGGCCGTAAACTCCCATGATATCGGTCTGTTCAAGGGCTGTGACCACCTTATCCGAATCCAGTGTGCCCGCCTTTTCAATGGCTTCTTTTAAGACATAAACCGCCATGTAACTGGAAGAACTGCCAAGGCCTTCGGGCTCAACCCCCCATTTTTTGGTATAGGCATCATAAAATTTCATGGTCCAGGGAGTGGCATCTGAAGGGGCGTTGCCTGCATTAACCACATTACAAAGGGTAAATTCACCCTTGCCGTTGGTGGCCTTCCAGAAACCCGGCTGTTCTGCTGCTGCCAGGGTGGAACCAAATGGAAGGGCCGGAATTTTCAAATCATACCATTGCTTCAGGAGAATGGCGCTTTCGGGCATATCCATCCAGATGTTGATGATCTGGGATCCGGTTGATTTTGCCTTTAAAAGCCCCATGGAAAAATCTGTTGTTCCTGTGGGAAAAATTTCAGTGCCGGTAACTTCAAACCCGTTTTTACCGGCTACTTTTCCCATGACTTTGGCAGCACCCCTGGCATGGGAGACGTCCTGGGCAATGATAAACAACTTGGTTAAGCCGTGTTTTTTCTTAAGATCCATAAAGTTGGCCATCATCTCACCCACCAGGTGTTTGGCTTCACCATGAATTCTGAAACAATATTTGAATTTGTCGTATTTCTCGGCCACCAGAGCATGGTATTTAGGGGTTAAGACACCACTTGTCACAATGGAAATTTTTTTATGTTTGGACAAAAGGGACATGGCTGCCAGAGCTGCTTCCGACCTGTTGGGCCCGCCCAGGATAAAGTCAGCTTTTTTATTTAAAATCAGACGTTCCAGTGCCATTAATGCTTCTGAAACCGGAACCCCTGGTTCCAGGTCCCGGGTGTCGATGACTTCCACCTTAAAGGGGCGTTTGTTTCCGGCCACATCCACACCGCCTTTGGCATTGATTTCATCAACGGCAAGCTTGATACCGCGTTCTGCACCCCAGCCATACAGATAGGCCGTGGATAAAGGGGCTCCGATGATTATGGATTTGCCGGCAAAACTTTGACCGGTAAAAATAAAAAGGGCAACAACAGACAAAAGGGTAAAAAACACTGTGGTTCTGATACTCTTCATAACTTCCTCCTTTGTTATAGATATGGGTTTATCCTTGTTAGGGTCTTTCTTGTCTTAAGTCATATTTTTTTATTTTGGATTTAACCTGGCTTAAAGAAATTTTCAAAAGCCGGGATGTCTTTTCAAGATTCCAGCGGGTTTGGGCAAGGACTTTTTCAAGATGTTCCTTTTCGCTTTGTTCCAGTGATTTCATTTTCATGGTCAACAAAAGCTCCCGCAGCCGGCCTTGACCGCCGGCGTTTCATTATTAATAACTTCAATACATCTATTGAAAAATTCACATTCGCATGAACTTGAATAAGAATTTGGTCTTGCTCCGCCCAGAAGGAAGTCAGCGTAAAAGAATGCTGCCTTAAAAATGTTTGCAAATGGTGTGCCGAATTTTTTACTAAGAGAAATCCTGGTGAATGAATGGGATTAATTGTCTGATTTTATATCAATTTTTGACTTAGATTTTTAATAGGTCAACACGGGATGACACACCCTTTTCTAGAAAGAATTTTTCATCAACCAGAAAATTTCTTTCTAATAAATTTAAGATATTTGAACGCCAGCTGCTTTAAATTTAATAATGGATGTAGAGACGGACCTGTG
Source organism: Desulfobacteraceae bacterium (assembly GCA_024225895.1). Taxonomy (GTDB): domain Bacteria; phylum Desulfobacterota; class Desulfobacteria; order Desulfobacterales; family Desulfobacteraceae; genus JAAEMC01. The sequence goes on from JAAEMC010000045.1 coordinate 12,319, forward strand.
TTATGTCCACCCGATTTAGCATTTGAACAGTTTTTCGGAAGGCAGACACACAGGCCTGCCCCTACAGGTGTTTGCAGGTTCGATCAAAAATTAATTGGGATGGATATCATATTTTTTAATCTTGCTTCTCAAGGTGGGCAAAGAAATGCCCAATGCAGTTGCCGTCCTGGTCTTGTTCCATTCAAGGTTGTTTAATGTTTTGAGCATATGCTCTTTTTCGACATGGGCCAGGGAATAAGAGGCAAGCCCCATTTCCGGCAAAGCCTCGTCTGTAGCCAGAATTTTATCCATATCCTCTTTGAGCAGGACAGATCCGGTACATTCCACCAAGGCTTGTACAATGGTATTTTCCAGCTCCCGGACATTGCCTTGCCAGTTATGGTCCACAAGAATTTGAATGACGCCGTCCTGGAATTTTGTAACCTGGGTGTTGAGTTCTGCATTAATCTTGGAAAGGAAATGCTCTACCAACAAGGGGATATCTGAAAGGCGTTCCCGTAAAGGCGGAACATCTATCATAAAAACCCGGAGACGAAAATAAAGGTCCTCTTTAAACTCTCCCAGCCTGACTTTCTTTGCCAGATCACAATTGCAAGCAGTTATAATTCTGCAACTGGATTGGTGAACCTTGGCGCCGCCAACCCGCGTATACTCCCTTCTTTGGATAAAGCCCAAAAGCTTGCCCTGGATATTCAACGGCAACTGGGCAATTTCATCTAAAAAAAGGGTCCCGTTTGCTGCCAGTTCAATCTTTCCTTTTTTAGCGGTATCCGCCCCGGTAAACGCTCCTTTTTCATGGCCGAAAAGCTCGCTTTCCAACAATGTATCCACCACAGCCGAACAATCAAAGACAATAAAAGGCTCATCCTTGAAAGTGCTGTTCATATGAATTACCCGGGCAATGAGTTCTTTGCCTGTGCCGGTTTCCCCTTGAAGCAAAACATTGACCCGGCTTTTGCAGACCAGCCCTATCTTTTTAAAAACATTACGCATTTTTTCACTCTGGCCGATGATGACCCAGGGATCTGTTTTACGGGAAGCAACCCCCTTAATGGAAGGGGTATTCTGATCAATTTCGAGGATATGAACCGCTCGGTCCACTGCCTTTTCAATTTCATCTACATCCAAAGGTTTGTGGATGTAATCAAATGCCCCCCTTTTAATGGCCACAATGGTGGTTTCCATATCCTGGAATGCGGTGATCATAATTATTTTGGAGGCGTCTTTTTTTTCCATCATGATTTGTAAAATATCCAGGCCGTTGAGATCCGGCAGCCTGATATCCATAATCACAATCTGGGGAACCTCGGTAATATATGCTTCTAATCCTTTGTTTCCGGTTTCAGCCGTGAACACCTCATGGCCCTTTTCCACCAGAAACATGTTTAAGGATTCCAGGATGGCAGGTTCGTCATCAATCACTAAAATTTTTACCATTAGGCGTCTCCTATGGGAATCATCAGGGAAAAAGAAGCCCCGTGGGGATTTCTTTGTTTGGCTGATACAAGCCCTTTGTGAGCTTCAATGATCCGTTTCACATTGGCAAGCCCCAGGCCCACCCCTTTGGTTTTAGTGGTGAAAAAAGGCTTAAACATATCGTTCTTATCCTTTTCATTAAAGCCCTGGCCGTCGTCGTCAATGGTCACCCGTGCAAAGGATCTGTTTTCTTTTTTATGAATATCATATTTTACCCGGATTTGGCCAAAAGGATCCGAAGACTCAATAGCATTGATCAAATAATTAATCACTGCCTGACCAACCTTTTCCCTATCTACCCATAAATCGGATATTTTTTCATTGAAGTGTGTAAGCACGGTGAGTTCTTTTTCTTTAAATTTTATTTCCAGCAACTCAATGTAGGCATTTAAAATTCCAACCATATTACATGCGGTCATATTCAGCTGCAAGGGTTTGGCAAAATCCAGAAGCTCATTTAAAATCTGCTCCAAGCGGATCACCTCAGAGACGGAGATATCCACCCGGCGTTTATCATTTCCAATGATTTCCTGGTTTTTGTTTAAAATTTGAAGGTTCATCTTTACGGCGGAAAGCGGATTTCTGATCTCATGGGAAAGGGAAGCTGTGATCTGGCCGATATAGGCCATGCGCTCATTTTCACGTATTTTTTGCTCCATGATCACCCGCCCTGTAATATCGCGGCAGATACCGATGGAAGAGATCTTATTATCATATTGGGTGGTCTTTCCATGGATTTCGGTAGGAAACTCTTCCCCGGAACAAACCAGCCGGTTATATTCAAAAACCTGAAGCGAAGTATTTTTCTTAGGCCTTGTCGTGTAAATATCCAACACCTGTTTTTGATGGGATTTAGCCACAAAAAGTGAAAAATCCTTGGCAATAACATCCTCGGGGCTATACCCGTGCATGGTGCAAAAGGCCTGGTTGGCAAAAACAATTACACCATCCTGGATCACAAAATATCCGTCATTGATCTCTTCCACCAGGGTTTTATATTTTTTTTCCGACTCCTGCAAAGCCGCAGTCCTTTTTTTGACAATGGCTTCCAGGGCTTTATTCTGCTCTAAAATTTTTTTCTGGTGCATGGTCTGAAAATGATCGCTGAAACGATGCATGGTATAGGCCAGACACTGGTTCATATTTTCAATGGTCAGGTGCAAATCCTTGATGTTCAAGTTTTCTTCCAGCAAAAGACCTGTCACAATCACCCGGTAGAGCTCAAAGGCTTTTTGCACATCAGAGAGCAAGAACCCCGCCTCCAGCCGTATAACCGTAATTTTGTCAATAAAGGCATTGATTGGGTTAAAATTATTGTTGATCAGCACCTGGTAATTGGCTTCAACTGCCTGGGAAATAGTGTCGGTGATCTCATCAATGGGCCTTGCCGCATATTGATCGCCGACTTCGGCATGGAGCTTTTGCACCCAGTGATCAATGATCCCTGGATTATGGCGGTTTAAAAAACTGGAAAAATCAAAATGGTTGGAAAAATCTTCTCCCATGGCCGGGCTCCTGCTAATTTGGTTGACCCAATATGGATGTCATATGCTTAAAGCGTTGATCTTGTCAAGCAAACCCCATCGCCCTGATCCACCACTAAGGCCCCACCTGCCGCGTTGCCGGGGATGTGCCTTTTTTTCTGATATTGTTGTATGTTATGGAATTTGATGGTGGATTTGGGATCGTATATAGCAGATCCCGGCAAGCCGACCACAAAATAAAAAAGGGGCGGACTTTTAAAAAGCCCGCCCCCTTAGGGTATTTTTATACTAAACGCGACGTTTAAGCGTCTTTTAATGCCACTTTATGACTTTTGGCATGCAGTTTTTTGGCAGCTTCCTGTTTTTTGAGAATTGCCTGGTCGTCTGCATCCACATATTCCACGCATTGAACTTCGCAGAATCTGACACACTGGGGATCACCATCGCACAGGTCACATTTGAAGACCTTTTTGTCAATGGAGTTGAATCCCATGGCGCCAAAGGGGCATACCGCCACACAGGACCGGCAGCCGATGCATTTGTCATAATCGACTTCAATCCGGTTCAGGTCATCATTTCGGGAAATGGCATTTGCCGGGCATACGCCCATGCACGGTGCATCCTGGCACTGCTGGCAGGCCATGGGGATGTAAACCCCGTCCATTTCCCATTTCATCACTCTGATGCGGCTTCTGGCCGGGTTGGAAGACCCGTCATGCTTTACCGCACATACCAGTTCACACAATCTACACCCTGTACATTTTTCAGGGTTTATCATCAGGACTTTATCCTTTTGTTCCATGATATACTCCTTTTAACTTTTACAGCATTTTAGAGGGCTCATTTGTAAGCCCAAGCCGTTTCAGGGTTTTTGCTTTGGGTTTGCCTTTTTTGTCCAAGCCCTTGTGCTCATAAAATTCATCAATCATCTTGGTGAATTTTTCCCTGTCAATGGTTGTTCCAACAACATCAGGAGCACCTCTTCTTGTGGGCTCGTCAAAATAACGGTGGTTGATCATATCGCCTTTTTCAAGATCATCCCGTGTCAAACCTTCCCTTAAGTTAAAAAGTCTTTCTACCATGTTACAGCGTTCAGAAATTTCCCACAGTTCTTCAGGCGTGAACTCAAGGCCGGTGTTGAAATACAGCACTTTTGGCCAGTCTTCAAAGTTCGGCAGTGTTGCTCCCAAAAAGGTGGTGTGGTACTTGCAAATGCCTAAACAATCCACGCCCATGTAGCAGTTTTCCTGCCAGAAGACCTGCCATGGTTTTCCGATATACTCGGTGTGCTCGGAAGACAGCGGCCCTTCATAGGGGATGGGGCTTGAGTATATTTTTCTCAAGACTGCTTCAGGCAGATGGTAAAGGTCAATGGCCGGGCGGCTTCTTAAGTGGTCAGAACCCCTGGATGCCGTGGCAATGTTCAATGCCAGACCCGGTGTTGCTCTTTCATCTGAATGAAGATTGCTCATTCCCTTTACCTGGATCAGGTAGTCAAATGAATTCTTGCCGAACGTTTTGGAAGCAGGGATCCCGCCGTTGGCGATGGCATCAGCCACCTTACCTTTTCTAAAGCAGATGCGTTCAATCATCTCAAGAACAGCTTCATCATTTCCAAACCGAAGATCCAGTCCATCTGTATCTTTACTTGAAATAATACCTTCTTCGTAAAGTTCCATGGCCCAGGAAATCAAAGATCCGGTCTCAAGATTATCCATACCGTATTGGTCAACCAGGTGGTTACCCACAAGAACGGTCTCGGCACGGGGTGTATCTGTTTCACCGCCGAATGCGCCCTGGGATGTATATTCCGGGCCTTCTTCATATTTACCTTTTAAAGGACCTGAAGGAATTCTGTACTGGGCACGGCAATGGACCTGGCATCCGAAACATCCGGACATATGATAGGGACCCATGGTATCTTCACAGATATCATCAATTACTTCGGGTTCAATATCATCTGCATATTCGCACTGGTTGTACTGGAAATTTCTGGTACGAACGCCGCCCCATGAGTTAGTAGCACCCCAGATAAAAGGTGTTCCCAAAGTACCTTGGGTCTTGTTTACCTTGGCGGACGTGATCTGATCAATGAAACGCTTGTTGTATTCCAAGGCTTCCACGGGATGGGCGATTTTGATATCCATGGTGCCGCGGCAGGCAACAGCCTTTAAGTTCTTGGAGCCCATGACCGCACCCATTCCGGTTCTGCCGCCGGCGTTCTTAATACCGGTCATTACATTGGCAAATGCCACCAGATTTTCTCCGGCAGGGCCGCAGACAAGGGATTTTACTTCCTGGTCATTGAGTTCGTCCCTAATGGCCCATTGAGCATCTGTGGTGGTTTTGCCCCAGATGTTTTTGGCATCGCGGATCTCAATTTCGCCGTTGTGAATATAAATGTAGCTGGGTTTCTTTGCTTTTCCTTTAATGACCAGGTGGTGGAAACCGGCCCAGGCCATTTCAGGGGCAAAAAATCCGCCCATGTTGCAGGACCCTAAGAGCCCTGTCAAAGGCGACTTGGCCATGACATGGGTTCTTGCAGTTGCAGACGCACAGGTGGCTGTCAGGATACCGCCGGAAACAATCAATGGATTAGCAGGACCTAATGGATCACAACCTTTTTTAGAATGATTAAGCAACAAATAGGCATCCAAGCCCCTGCCGCCTAAAAATTTTCTTCTGACATCCAGCGGAATTGGCTTTATGTCGATTTTACCTGTGGAGAGGTTAATATATGCGATTTTTCTATCCAGTGCCATATTACTTCTTACCCTCCATTTTCTTTTTAAATGCTGCTTCAGCAAGTTTTTTGTTCACTTCCCATACCGGTCCGCGGATTCTGGGCAGATCTTTATTTACCCATGCGATACGGTATTCACAGCTGCACGTCGGGCATTTTACATGTTTTGCGCCCGGCTCCGGCTCCAGCCTGCCCATACAGGTTGGATTATGGCATCTGACTTTTCCGAATGTTCTGGTTTTACGCAGAGATTCCGCACCAGACATCTTTTTGGAATCTATTGCCATGGTGACCCTCCTTATAAAAGTTATAAAAAAATAAAACTCTAATTGAATATGTTTGATTACCCCATCAACCAAATTCAATTAAACTTTTGTGTTATTACCCTTTTGAATGGTTCATAATTAATCGTTGCTTTTTTGAATAATTCATAATAATGAACACTGATATAGTTAATACCATCATTATTATAGAAGTCAAGCTAAATTTTAGCTATATTATAAATAAGAATAATTCATTATGGTGAACAATGGGAAAAAAATATCAGGCACCAATTGTTAAAAAGGCATTTACGATTTTAAGGGCTGTGGCCAACAGCGGCCAGGGATTAAGAATCAGTGAGATTTCAACTCAGCTTGATATCAGCAAAAGCACAGTCCACGGTATCACCTCCGCACTGGAAGACCAGGGTGCCATTATTCGGGACTCGGTCTCCAAAAAATATACCGTTGGCATGACCTTAATGGAACTGGGCAGAATCGCATTTGAGCGCATTGATTTTAAAAAGGCTGCAAGACCCGTTATGGAAGAACTCATGGAAGCCTGCCAGGAGTCGGTTTTCTTAGGTATTCGCAATGGCAGCAGGGTCACGGTTGTGGATATTGTGGAATCCCGGAAAGATTTTAAAATCACCTCCCCAATCGGCACTGCCATTCCCCTTACAGCCGGGGCCACAGGAAAAATCTTTTTATCCATGATGGAAGACCATGATATAAAAAAATTCTTAAATGAACAGCCTCTCAAGACCTATACAGTTAAAACCATCACTAGTAACAACCGCTATCTTGAAGAGTTAAAAAAAGTGAAAACCAATGGATTTGCCACAGATGACGAAGAGTACATTTCCGGTGTCCGGGCTGTTGCCGCGCCTTTAAAAGGGTATGGGTTATATTCTTGCGCAATCTGGGTGGTGGGATTCAAGGCCGGGTTGAATAAAAGCAAGATACAAATCATAGCCGAGCAGACAGTAAGGGCGGCAGATAAGATTTCGCAAAAATTAAACCGGGGGTCATAAGGCTTTTATTTAGCGGCTGGCCAGAAACCCGTTATTGGATGGAAACCTGCGCCTTACATATGGCAAGTTTTCATTCAAACACTATTTAAGCCTGGGGTCAAAGTTAAAAGCTTGGGGAATACTGATCAGGCACTGGTCAAAATCAGGGTGGTCCGGATTAATCAGATAATTGAATTCAATTGGGATCACAGCGCTTGGCACTTTCAATACAACAGATTCCAGCAAATAAGCCCAATTATTTCCAATATGTCTTGATACACTTTGAATAGGATGGGTATCCCATCCTTTAGGAATCTTTTCGAAAGTCTTCACTATTTTTTCATCAAATGAGACACTGACATATTTATAATTATTTAAAGGGGTTTCGGGAACAACATTGACATAAGTCTCTAAAGCAGAGAGGGCCAGAGAATCCGCGGTATAGATCATGGCAATTCCCGGCTCATTCCATCGCCCGCCGTAAAGCCTGGCGCCTTCACCTTTAAAAAGACTGCTTACATATTTTTCTTTTACGATACGATATGCCGTGATCATGAGGGGATGCCATACTCAATCCGGCCAAGAAGGTTCTCCACTTCAATGGCGCCGATATCCGTGTCTGCATAATCAATAGGGGCAACGTTCCCCAACGCCCGAACCGGTTGGACCAGCCATTTTTTAACGATCTCTTTATTCTCCTCAAAAACGGTCATGGCTTTTTCATATATCCTTTTAATGCGGTACAGCCTTTCTGATTCATGGGGTTTTAACGTTCCTGCCTTCTTTCTGATTGCCAGTGTGCTGATGGAGATGGAAATCACCTGGGCAATCCTTTTTTCCGACAAACCTGTTTCTTTGCGGATTTGATTGAACATTTTTATGGGCACGCCTTTCCTGATTTGTTCAATCTGTCTGGATACGTCTTTTTGATACATTCGAGACCTCAACTGCAAATGTTGTTATTTTAGAATAATGATATTACAGAATCGGAACCTTGTCAAACATCTGAATTGAAAATTGACAGCAACAGCAAGATAAGATAATGAAAGTTTCTACATAAACTCAATGCTGTTTAAATATCAATGTGATCAGTACCGGGTCTTGAATAGTGAATAATAAATAGCCTTATAGAAAACTGTGAAGCTGGGGGCAATCCTTGATTTTTGCATTAAGAGCTTTGTGAAAGGCAAAAAAAAGAAATCTTATTTATTCTATTATGCTCTGGTTCATCTTTTAGTTATTCTTGTAGGGGCGCTACCTGTGTGTGCGCCCGATTTAATATCTGTACAGCCCTTAGACGGGCGGGCACACAGGTCCGCCCCTACATCAGGATGTAACAATTTTGATTTCACAACGGTTAATTTTTTAAAGTCAGTTAAAGGGGCATTCCCGGAAGTTGATTGGGAAAAAGCCTACGAAGAGTATAAAGCTGCTGGGCAAACTAAATAGGCCCCCTGCACCTTCCCAAAAAACTGGAGCCTGTGTTACGCCACATTTTCGGCAAATGTAAGTATTCTTGAGCTTCTGCAATGCTAAAAATTGAGAATTAGCTGTTGTTTACCCATAGCCCT
>JAAEMC010000046.1 GCA_024225895.1 Desulfobacteraceae bacterium
GGAGCAATTTTCTAACCGTATCAATATAAGGCATTGCTTTTCATGTATATTGCCGTGACCAAACGCAATGGATCCAGGCGCTATACCTTGAGGATCTCCTGCAAGGGTAAAAAGGGATTTGAATCCCGGGACATTATGGATTTAGGCCCTGACCCTTCAAGGTTCATACAATATCCCGGCGGCAATGCCTTTTATTTTCATGAATCCCTTGAAGACTCCATCTTAAATGCCGAAATTGACTATGATGATGATCTTTTGGAAGACCTTTTCTGGCCCTGGCTCAAACCGGATATCAAACAGGCCATTGAATCATTTGCCAACCGGTCGAATTTTCGGCGGTCTCAAAAAAAACTGAGTAAAAAGGAAAAAGAAACTATCTTCAAATCCATTCATCCCTTTGATAAACGCCGGGCTCATTTTTTAAAATTCGGCAATATGGACCAGGGACCCCTGGAAAATATGCCATCAATCCTGTTCCGGGACATGCTTTGTATGTCCAGGGACGAGATCGAACAGCAATTTATCCGCCAGGAATTTGCTCTTAAACCCCGGGAACTGAAAAACTATGTTTATGCCATCTTTAATCTACAAAGTTTTTTTGCAGGGTTCATGGCCAAAAAAATGCCCCAGACACTGAACCAGGAAAGAGTGGATGAACATTTTATTGATCAGCTCTGCCTCTTAAACAACCAGCTTTTTGATCAGCACTTTGCCCAAAGCTGTCTGCACAGTTATCTGATACGATACGTCATTATGTTTTTTGACTACCAATATGGCGGATCTGTCTTACTTGAAGAATTGAGCGATGACTTTATTTTCAGACACCGTCATTACCACCCCCCCAAACCCAAAGAACAAGTGTCAGCTAAAAAGGCGCGTGAAA
>JAAEMC010000047.1 GCA_024225895.1 Desulfobacteraceae bacterium
AGAAGTATTGAAGACAGCCAAACTTATTGCATCAAGAGGCCAGGTTTCATTGAGGGCGGCCAAAGAAGTGGTTCAACTCGGTATTGACAAAGACCTGGAGTCCGGGTGCAGAATAGAGAATGAGAGTTTTGGACTTGTCATGGCCAGTGAGGATGCCAAAGAGGGCACCCAGGCTTTTTTAGAAAAACGCAAACCCGAATTTAAAGGAACTCTTTACTAAAAACCGCTATTAGTAAAGCTTACCTATTGCATTTTTATTTTGGATCAATAGTTTAAAATTGCTATAGCCTTAAAACATGCAATTTTTAGTGGTAATAATAAAGGAGAAACCCTCATGCTTGCTGAACAAATATCAATATTCATTGAAAATAAAGCAGGATGTCTTGCCGAAGTCACTGCCATACTCAGGGATGCCAACGTGAATATCAGGGCATTATCCTTGGCGGATACAACAGATTATGGTGTATTGCGTCTTATTGTAAATGATAATGACGGCGCTGAAAAGGCATTAAGGCAAGAAGGCTTTACAGTGGGCAAGACACCGGTTCTGGCTGTTGAAGTAAAAGATGAACCCGGTGGATTAAACAAGGTACTGGATCCTCTTTGGGAAAATGGTGTGAATGTGGAATACATGTATGCATGTGCTAATTCCAAGTCGGATAATGCCATTATGATCTTCAGGCTGGATGACCATGACAAAGCTGTTGATATCCTACAGGCAAATGGCATTAATATTGTTAACCAAGAAGCACTAAAGGCATTATAATTGGATTTCACAAATACTCTGAGATCTGCACAATATAAAAAAGCCGGAATTGAAATCTTTTTCCGGCTTTTTTAATTGATTTTTTGAATCGGCAACCGAATGATAAAATTGGTACCCTTTCCCTGCTTGGAAACCACTTCAACGGTTCCTTTATGATTTTCAGTAATGATAAAATAAGAAACAGCAAGTCCCAATCCTGTTCCATCCCCTACATTTTTTGTGGTAAAGAAGGGTTCAAAAATCCGTTTTTTAGTGTCTTCCTTCATACCCGGGCCATTGTCCTTAATCTCTATTTTCATCATATTACTGTCCTTTGACAGAATAAAGGTAAAGGACGGGTCCACAATATCTTTCCAGGACATCATTGCCTGGGTGCCATTAGAAAGGATATTGAAAAAAACCTGCTGGATTTCACTCGCCTTACAATAGATTTTAGGTATGTCTTGGCCATAATTTTTTTTGACCTTTATCTTTTTGAAATCAAACTTTTTTTTAAGATTATAATCACTAGCTGCAAGCTCCAATGTTTTGTCCAGAATATAAGGGATATCTTCCAGTACAAATCCGGAAACACTTTTCCTGGAAAACGACAGCATATTGGAGACGATGGCGGCAGCCCTTTTACCGGCATCAAGGACAGAATCAATCATTTTATAAATATCACGCTGCTTCATGTACTTATTGATTTTTTCAAACTCTATCCCAATTTCTTCGGCAACTTTAATATTTGCAGGCAAAGGATTTTGCAGGCGGTTGCTGATTACCTGGGAATTTTGGAGTATTCCGGCCAGAGGATTATTGATTTCATGCGCCATCCCTGCAGCCAGCCCCCCAATGGATATCATCTTTTCCGATTGCACCATCATTTCTTCCAGTTTGGTTTTTTCATCTTCACGTCTTTTAAGGCTCAGTGCTTCCACAAGGGCAACGGCAAGCATCTCGCCGGCTTGCTGATCATCTTTATCATAGCCGTTTTCCTTTCCGGCAAATGCGATAATCCCCTTTATTTCAGATCCCAGTTTCATCGGGACACCTAAAAACGAATCAATGGGAATGTGATTTTCCGGCAGCTTCACAAAATCCGGATGAGAGTGGGGAGCGTTGGAAATAATGGTTTTGTCTCCATTAATCACGCCGGATCTTATTCCCCTGATATTTTGTCCCCTTAGCCGGACTTTTTTTTCAATATCCACTATGGAACAATCACTCCATGCCTGATCAGATATGGCCAAAATATCCATTTTGGTTTCATCATCCTTATTAACTTCTCCAACAAAACAATATTTTGAAGGAATCACGCCCAAGGCAATGGGAATAAAGATCTTGGCAATATCTTCATATTCTTCAGCCAGCATGGTTTTTTGAAAAAAAGAATTTACAGCCGTAATTACCGCACTCTGGCGCAATATCTTTTTTTCATTTATCACTTTTAATTCAATTTCGTTTTCAAGGTTCTTGTTACTTCTAGCCAAGTCATTTATTTTATCCTTTACTGCATCCCGCATGGCTGCAAAATTCCTTGAGAGCTCCCCGACCTCCCCTACCCCACTTTGTTCAATCTCTTTTTCCAAATTGCCTGCAGCAATCTCAGATGCCACCTGGGTCAATTCAGAAACAGGTCGCATAAGTCTGTTAACCAATAGGATTAGCACTGCAACTAAAAACAGGATCACTGTAAAGGTAAATGAAAGCATTTGGTTCCTGAATTTGGTCAACTTTTCCTCAATCAGATAGGTGGAATAAACCACTTTCATTTTTCCCAGACGAAGTCCTTTATAATAAATATAAAATCCTTTTGTGATATTCTGCCCTCTTGGTGTGACATCCCGTTGCAGCTTAAAATTCACATCAATATCTAGCTCTTGTAAAGAGATACTTTTCATATTCTCATCATCAAAAAAAGTCTCCATATTCACTTTTAGTGTCTCTTTATCCACATTGTATAGAGGTCTTGAATTAACAATACGCATCATATATGCTTGCTTATCAATTCTGGCATTAAGACTCTCCATCTCAGATTTGCGGATCTGCTCGGTAAAATAAAAGCATAAGAACAAATTAATAATGCTGCATGCAATCACAACAGCAATTATAATTCTAGTTCTTAACCCCAAATTTTATCCCTCTAAAAGGTATTTTGTATTAAAATGATTACCCATCAACATTATTGATGTTTTTTCATGGAAGTGCTTTTTCATCTTGAGTGACCCTTTTTACCAAGGATCTGTAGTCGGCAGAGGCAGTACAACCTGGCGCATATTCAAAAATTGTTTTGCCATAGGAAGGGGCCTCACTGAGACTTTCACTGTACCGAATGGGTTCACAAACAAAATTTGGGTACAGCCTTTTTAATTCAGAAAAGATTGTTTGCGGACCTTTTACCCGGGTGTCTAAAAAGGTGGGGACAATATATTTCAACTCAATCTCTTTGCGATATTTCTGTATGGAACCAAGGCTTTTCATAAACTCGGAAAGGCCGTGAAGGGGCATGGCTTCCAAAGCGACCGGAACCAAAACTTCTGTAGCATAAAACAAGACATTGACAATCAATTGGTCCCATCCGGGAGAGGTATCAATAAGAATAAAATCATATTTATGATCCAGTTCGGTCATCACTTCGGAAAGCGTCCATTCTGCACCAAAACTTTTTCTGTCAATTATTCTTTTGACACCTGCAAGGGATTTACCGCCGCCAAGCAGCCATAGGTTTTTCCTTGCCCTTACGATAGTTTCCTCTGGTGCAAGTTCTTTTGTAAGCAGTTCTGTTAATCCGGCCTTAGGTTTTTTACCAAGAATATAGGAAGACTGCCCCTGAGTATCTGTATCCACCAGCAAAACCTTATGACCAGCCAAGGCAAGTCCTGCCGCAAGATTCACAGAGGTTGTAGTTTTACCAACTCCGCCTTTACTCAACGTAATACAAATTTTCCTGGCTCTTGATTGTTTGCCACCCTGCTTGATGTTATCCTGGGCCAGCAGGTAGTCAATCCGTACAGGAAATCGATTACCGCAGGATTTACACCTTGCAGCAAGAGTCTTTCCGGAAGGAGTGTTCTCTTTAAATGCTTCGACATTTACTTTATGCTTTTTGGCACATTTAGGACAGACGATTACAGCCACTAATCCTCCTTTTTCAGCTCCTCAAGAATAGCATCAACAGCAATATTGGCTATGCGCTTCATGGAAATATTTCCCTTTTTCCCAGTAGATACTTTTAATCGAATCTTGGCTTTTGACTCCCACACCTGGACAGTTACATTTTCCTTTGAAACCTGCCATATCTGCTCATCAGTTGATGAGGGAATCTCATCTTCAAAATCCTTACCAGTTTTATAAATAAGGCAGTCCAATTCATCCGCTTGGTTTGACAATCCTTCATCAGTCCCTGAAAGGATACTGTCCATTATGTCTTTGCTCTTTTTCTTTTTCATAGTACTACTGGTTTTCAATCTTTATTGTTATCAAAGTTGTCATTGCTATCCTGTAATAACTTTTCCTTCATAGATAGTATGTTCTGGGATAGTTGATCTTTCTGGCCTTTATCCAAATCTATCCACTTTATCCCGTATTGCCATTGTTCACCTGAATTCAATGAAAAATGAACAATCTCGCCAGTCAACCCGGTAATGGTGGTATCATAGATATGCAATTTGCAACTTTCAATTTTCTTATCAACAGTAAAATCTGTCTTTTCAGCAGGATAAATTCTGACACCGCTCATACTGATATCTGAAAGAGGATAGCTTTTACCACGAATCGTTACACTGATTTTGTCTCTTTCCTCAACAGGAATGCGAAACGATTTTCTGACGATCTTCGGGATATCGGTATCTTCGCTTACCTGCTTTAGCTCTATAGATTGTTTTTTCACTGCACCACCTTTTCAACCTGTGAGTAACATTCTTAATTTACTGAAGTATATCATACCCT
>JAAEMC010000048.1 GCA_024225895.1 Desulfobacteraceae bacterium
AACTGTGGTAATTACGTACAAGCGATGTGGCAAAATGTAACGATAACTGATGAGACCATCGCTGCGGTGGATCGGATCTACCTTATCCTGGGTAGAATTAAAAGAGTTGAATGATGTATTTATCGCCCACTTTCTTGCCTTGTACCCGATGGTGCTGCGTGTGCTGAATTTTCGAAGGTTACTTGCTGAGGTTAAACTGAATCCAAAAAAAATTAAGTCCATCTGCGTGAAATCTCGTTTAGTTATTTTTCGTAAAGCTTCTAAGCGGTGACCTTTCAATGAAGATGTCTGGCTTTTTTAGCTTAAGCTCAAACGTGCTATGCCGCTTTTTGTGACAATTAACAACTTAACAGAGCTGCATGTTAATTCCAGACAAAAATTAACAAATAAATGTGAAGGCTGGCAAGTTGAATTAAAAATCACTGAGCTTGATGGATTATAAACATAATGTCAACCGAGCCGCAGAAAATCAACGGATACAGATAAGAGGTTTATGTTGCGAGTCCTTCTAACCTGTTAAATTTACAAGTTTTTATGCATATTTGCGGGCATTCCACATATCGTCAACTATATCAATCTGTTATCCCGGTTTTGGCGTTTTACAACAAGCAACTCGCAACATATTTTTTAGCCCCTCCTCGCACCTCACTATGACCGGTTAACTTCATTTTTCTAAAGAGAATCAAGCCAATCTAAAATTTCATCTTTACGCTCCCAGTTCAACAAATCATCCATCTTATTATCTTCAGGGATTGTGGAACGAATATGTTTTAAAAATTCATTTTGAGCCTCACGCTTACGGGAAACATTTAAATGCAAATAGGTCATGGTCGACTCTAAATTTTCATGGCCGAGATGATTTTTTATATCCGTTAGAGACTTTCCTGATATCAATAGATGAACCGCACAGGAATGCCTGAAGCTATGAACGGGGTTTAAATTTGCCAGTTGTTTTTCTGAAAGAGCTTTGGAAAGATATTTTTTACAGAGCCGGTAAATACCACCTCTTGTCATATTTTCACGGCGCTGGTTTACAAACAGATAGTTTATGTAAATTGGATTTGGATCGGGTCTGTTTTTTTCTATGTAGCAGTTAATCATTTCTGTTGTTTTAGTCTGAAGCTCAATCAGGCGATATTTTCCACCTTTGCCTTTTATTATGAGTGTACCTTTATCCGGATTAAAAAATTGCATTTTCAGATTTGCCACCTCACTGGCTCTTGCACCAGAGTCGAAAAGAAGATGTAAAATTGTGTAATCACGAATGCCTTCTTTTTTTTTCAAATCAACAGCATTAAACACCTTAAGCAAATCATCATAATCCATATAACCGATAAGGCGTTTATCAAATCTTTTCTGAGGGATAAAGGTGATTATTTCAGATAGTTGCCGATGCTCTGGATAGAGGAGTCGAAGCATTTTTGCAAAGGATTTTAATGCAATAAGACGGGCATTGCGCGTTCTTATACTGTTTTTTCGATCTTTCTCCAGATAGTCAAGAAATGAAAAAATTAATGCTGATGAAATATCTTCAAACTCAAGATCAGATATATTTTTGGAAAGGTGTTTTGACGAAAACTTTAAAAACAGTCCGAACGATTCTTTGTAAGTTTTTATAGTTTCTGGACTGACACCTTTGATGTTCTGTAAATATTCTGTAAAGTAGTAATGTACTGTATCTTTAAATCTCATATATCATTCCGCTGTGAGATGTTAATATTTTTCAAGGACCGGCGGTGGTCTGCGTCAAGAACTTTTAGATAAACAGCCGTATCCTTATATAGACTATGGCCCATATAAGCAGATAGAACCGGCAAAGTCTGTTGAGGAGAGTTACCTCTTTCTTTTACTGCTTTCAGTGTGTTTACCGCAAATGAATGTCTAAAGCTGTGCGGGCATGGCCCTCCAAACCGCATATTGCCTATAACCCGTGACGGGTCGTTAAGCCCGGCAGCTGCCACGGCTCGATGAAAAACAGGATATATTCGATTCGAAGATATATTCCCCCCTGTTTGGTTCGGGAAAAGGCTGGAATTGTTACCATTGAAAAATGCTTTTCGTACAGCAAGGTAGTGATTCAATTCGTTTGCAACCATTTTCGGTACTGCAATTAAACGATCTTTGCTGAATTTTGTTTTTTCAATATAAATTGTCCGATCACACAAACGATAATGATTTATATGCAATCGTACAGGTTCAGATATCCTCATTCCACATCGTGCAAGCAGCATGATAGCGGCATACACCATCATGTCCTTAAAAAAACAGGCTTCATCATGGCGTATATGATGCTGAACAGTATGCAGAATCCTGTCGGTCTCTTTACGGGAAAAAATAAACGGTATGAATGTTCTTTCTTTTTCAGGCGGAAGATCCTGCAATGGGTTAAAGTCGATATAATTTATCCGTATCAGATAATCATAAAAACGCCTGACGGCAAACAGTGTCTTGTTATTCGTATCGGGTGATACTGTTAAGTTTTTTTTAAACTCCAGAAAAAAAGACGGGGAAAATGTTTTTATTTCGCCTGTTTCAATAATATAGCGGTCAAATTTTTTTAAATATGATTTAAGACTTACTATATTTTTATATCCCAATGACGTTCGGTATTGGACAAACGCTTCAAGTTGGGTTGAAAGAAAACTTTTAAATGTCATCTTCACCAAAGAGCACCTTTCTCATTAATTTTGTATGAATATGAAGATACCGGCGTGTGGACTGTATCCGATCGTGTCCCATCATTTCTTTAATTTCAAAAACCGATACTCCTGCTTCTAAAAGATTTTGTGCATATGTGTGACGAAGCCAATAGGATGATGATTTTAGTCCGGCTCGTTTCATTGCTTTGGTAATATCCGAACTGACACTTATGGGGAGTACCGGCCTGTAAGGAATAGTGGCTGTAATAAAAAGTCTGCGACTGTCTGTTGCCGGTCGACCTCCCAGAATATAAGCGGCGATCACCTTGGTGCAACATTCAGGCAGGGGAAGGCTTATCGGTTTTGTATTTTTACGTTGTGTTATTTGAGTTTTTTGTTTTTTAAAATC
>JAAEMC010000049.1 GCA_024225895.1 Desulfobacteraceae bacterium
ATTAAGGAGTGCCAATGGATCTTTGGCAGTTAGAAATCTTTGTAACGGTTATTGATAAAAAAAGTTTTTCTAAAGCATCGGAAACCGTTAATCTTTCCCAGCCAACGGTCAGCAGTCATATCAAAGAGCTTGAAGCTCACTTTAACTGCCGGTTACTGGACCGGCTTGGTAAAGTGACCGAACCTACAAAAGCAGGCCAGCTTCTTTATCGATATGCCAAAAAACTATTATCACTTCGAGATCACACTGAATCCGCCATGCTTGATTTCCTTGGCAATTCCAAAGGAAAACTTCTTATTGGCGGCAGCACCATTCCGACCGGCTATATTCTGCCCCGAATAATCGGTGGTTTTACCAAAAAATATCCAGAAGTCTCGGTTTCAATTTCAGCCGGTGATACTTCCCAAATTATCCAGCATGTTATTAGTGGTGAAATCGAGACCGGCATTGTAGGGGCCAGGGTAAACGATCCCAGAATCCAACAGGAAATACTGGTCCATGACCAAATGAAGCTGATCGTGCCCCAAGATCACAAATGGGCAAACAAACAATCAATTAATTGCAGCTCCTTGTTGAAAGAACGGCTGATTGCAAGGGAGGGAGGATCCGGCACATGGCAATCTGTTTTGAAAAGCTTGGATTCAGCAGGATTCCATTCCAGCGACCTTAAAACATGTATCACAATGGGCAGCAGTATTGCTGTGATTCAAGGCATCATTAACCATATTGGGATTTCTATCCTGTCCACCATTGCAGTTGAAGATGAATTAAAGAAAGGACGGCTTAAAGCCTTATCAGTTAAAGGCATCGACTTAGACCGCCATTTCTTCTTAACTGTTTCTCAAAAGCGAACTCTTTCACCTATCTGTAAAAAATTCATCGATTTCGCAAAAGCCCGCATTTGATCCATTCAAAAGTATTCTGATAAGAATACAGGTAGCACCCAACACCTGGCTTTACTGAACAAAAAGATTTAATGACTCGATAAATTTAGGGTCTTCATTTTCAATGACCTTTACAATATCTTTATGCATTCTCTTTTTCAGTTCTCCAAAAATCGGCCGCCCCTTTGTAAAGTTTTTTGCAAATGCCAATGCATCTTGCATGAGTTCTTCCTTGTCGCTGCTTGCCCTCTCAATGACATGGGCATCTTCAAGTTCCTGGGCAGCAAGCCTTTTTCCTGAGAGGATCATCTGGTTGAACTTATATTCCGGGATGGCTTTGCGGACAAATTTGATCATGCCCGGAAGAAAGGGTATATTGATATCTACTTCAGGAAAACAAAAGAATCCTTTGTCTTTTTTCATAAACCTGAAATCGCAGGTACAGGCCAGCATGGCACCATTGCCGAATGCGTGCCCGTTAATGGCAGCAATCACGGGAATGGGCATCAATAGATTCTGTTTAAAGATATTGTTCATTCCATACATAAATTTTTTAATATTATCAAAATCCTTTTCATTCATTCGCTGGCCCAGCCAGTCAACATCAATACCTTGAGAAAAATTCTTTTCATCAGATGAAGTGAGTATGATGGAAAAGATATCCTTATCTTCGCGTATTTCATCGTAGCATTTGTTCATATCTGTTACAAAATCAAGATTCTGCTTATTGGCATTGTTGCACATTTCAACAATTGCAACCGATTCTTGTTTATTCCATTGAATTACTGCCATGGGTGGCTCCTTGTTAGAATTCTTATTTATATTTGTGAACAATGTTTCAGGAACAATAATTCAAATTATTCAATATTACAAATAAAAAAACCATACCACACACCCAGGGTAAACGCATGTAACACCGGCATGAATTTTAATTTTATTAATATACAGATACTGTAAAACATTTGGTACAAATGCTTTACGGTACTTATGCAAAGCAAATGTTATTGTTGCGTTTACCTTTAAGTCGTAACTGCGTGAAATCATTCATGTGGAAAAGTTACATGCGATTGCCCTGACCACACACCCTTGTGCCATAAATGACTTAAAGAAAATGTGATTGACAATAAAGTTGTTTTTTGATTAGCTCCGCTGTATTATCAACAGCAGAAGCATTTGCTGATATTAACATTCTCAACAGCTTAGGAAGATGCCATGATTATAGGATTGGATGTTGGCGGCACGCACACAGATGCTGTTCTTCTAAGTGACAAAGGCATTGAAAAAAAAGTCAAGGTAGCCACTACCCACGAAGACCTTTTCAATACGGTACTAACAGGTTTTGAAACACTCTTGGAGCAAATTGATCCAAAGGAAATAGACCGGATTGTCATTTCAACCACTTTAACCACCAATGCCATTGTGCAAAAAAAAATGGCACCGGCGGGTATGATTGTCTCCGCCGGACCTGGCATTGACCCTGAGCATTTTCGCACAGGGGATCATTATTATTGTGTATCCGGATCCATTAACCACAGGGGTAGGGAAAAAGCCCCGGTAAATGAGATCCAAATCGAAGATATCGCAAAGGAAATGAAAAAAAAGGGTGTGGAATATGTTGGGGTTGTCAGCAAATTTTGCGTCAGAAACCCCTCCCATGAAATCCTCATCAAACGGATTTTAAATAAATATTTTAAAAAAATATTTTTAGGGCACCATGTTTCCGGTAACCTTAATTTTCCAAGAAGAATTGCAACCACGCATCTTAATGCAGCGGTTTTTTCACTTCACAAAACCTTTTTTGAGGCAGTTAAGCAATCCCTTGAAGAACACGGCCTTAAAATTCCGATCCAAATTCTAAAGGCTGATGGTGGAACCATGACCCTTGAAGCCTCCATCCAATTTCCGGGCCAAACGGTTCTATCAGGCCCTGCTGCAAGTATCATGGGTGCCATTCCCCATGCTCCTGAAAAGCATGATGCCATTGTTCTGGATATCGGAGGAACCACCACAGATATTGCCATACTGGTGGATAAAACACCTCTCCTGGAACCTGTTGGCATACGGCGGGGGCAGTATAAAAGCCTTATTCGATCCTTGCGGACAGATTCCGAGGGCATTGGCGGAGACAGCAAGATCAGTATTAAAGATAATGACATCATCATCGGACCGGACCGGCTCGGACCGGCCATGGCCTTTGGCGGACCCGTTCCTACACCGACAGATGCATTGGTCGTCCTTGATATCATGGATGCAGGTGACAAGGAACTGGCCTGGAAAGGCATTAAAGAAATTGCTGACCAACTGGGACTTCCGGAAAAGGATACTGCCAATAAAATTTTTGAAAAATGCTGTAAGATAATTTTGAAAAAAACCTTTGAACTTATCGATAAAATTAATTCCAAACCAGTGTACACGGTCCATGATTTTCTTGAAGGATATAAAATCAGCCCCAGGGAACTGCTGCTTCTTGGCGGCCCTGCCAAATATTTTGCTCAAAAAATTGAATCACTCTACCATATTAAAACCACGGCAGTACCAGAGTCCTCTGTGGCCAATGCCATTGGTGCAGCCCTTGCCAGGACTACCTGCGAGGTGACCCTGAATGCAGATACGGAACAAGGGATTGTTACTGCCCATGAAGAGGACTTTGCCGAACCCATTTCAAAAACCTATTCTAAAGATGATGTTATAGAGACTGCTTATACACTCCTAAAAGAAAAGGCCCTTAATTGCGGAGCCAGCTCTGACAGTCTGAATGAAATAGAAGTGGTTGAATTCCAGGAATTTAACATCGTCCGCAACTTTTCACCCAGAGGGAAAATTTACAGAACCAAAATCCAACTAAAACCAGGTTTAATTAAAGGTTTTGAAAAGGTTTTGCAATAGTTAGCGAGGTTATAATGTTAAAAGCCACAAACAAAACAGGACTTGTATTTTTCCCTGCATTTGACTGGGCCATTGATCCCACCCACCCGGAAAGAGAGGAACGGCTTCTCTATACTCAGGACCAGGTGATTGAAGAAGGGGTTTTTGATATCCAAGATATTATTGAGTATAAACCGGAGATCGTTACCCATACAGATATCCAGCGGACACATTTTTGTGTCCCGGATGAAGATCAAATCACCACGGAATCGCATTTAATCAGTGCAGGTGGTGCCATTGCCATTGCCAACGCCGTGATGAAAAACAATGTATCCACAGGGTTTGCCCTGGTTCGTCCGCCCGGGCATCATTCCATGCGGGTATCCCATGGAGGCCGGGGATTTTGCCATATCAATATTGAGGCCATCATGGTGGAATATATCCGCTCGGTATACGGTGTTAAAAAGATTGCTATCATTGATACGGACTGCCACCACGGCGATGGTACCAATGATATCTTTTGGCATGACCCGGATGTTCTTTTTATTTCCCTTCATCAAGATGGTCGTACCATGTATCCTGGATCCGGATTCCCGGGGGAACTGGGTGGTCCCAATGCCAAGGGAACCAATCTAAATATTCCGCTGCCTCCTGGTACTTCTACTGAAGGTTATCTCTATGTTATAAGAAATGCCGTATTGCCAATCCTGGATGAATTCAAGCCGGATATAGTAGTCAACTCCGCCGGACAGGACAATCATTATACCGACCCCCTAACTAATATGAACTTTTGTGCCCAAGGGTATGCTGAGCTGACCTCCATGCTCAAGCCTGATATTGCTGTTTTAGAAGGCGGTTATTCAATTGAAGGCGCCTTGCCATATGTCAATTTAGGAATTATTCTCGCCATGGCAGGGCTGGATTATGCCGGTGTAGTGGAACCGGATTACAATCCGACCCAGCTAAAGCAATCAGTTAGTATTACAGATAAAATCAAAAAAACAACCGATCAGATCCATACTTATTGGAGCCAAAGAGATCAGCTGAAGCAAGAAGCCGGTAAACATGGAGAGCTCCAGGTCAGGTACCGGGAAATATTCTATGATACAGACAACATTTTCGAACGCCAGAAAGAAAAAATCTGGATTTGCAATGATTGCGGGGGTTCATTTGAGATAGACTCCACCGCTACCCCGGGCCACCATGTGCTTGCCGTCCATATCCCCATCAATGCCTGTAAGGACTGTATTGAAAAAGGATATGCTTTTTTCGACAAGGCAGACAAAAACAAATA
>JAAEMC010000050.1 GCA_024225895.1 Desulfobacteraceae bacterium
ATATGGTGGATGTGGCTAATATCCTGCCCAATTTGCATGAGTCTTCAACCATATTGGTAGCCTTTATGCTCTGCATTATAGGGGTCTGGATCAAAATGGCACTATTTCCCCTCCATGTGTGGCTGCCCAATGCATACACATATTCGCCGGTTGCCTTTTCACGGATAGTGGCTCCCTTGATGACCAAGGTCATGGTTTATGTGATGATCCGTTTGATGGTGACGGTTTTTGGATTTGAATATATTTTTGAGAAACTGAATCTTTCTGAGGCAGTGGTTTGGCTGGGCACCATAGCGATCTTAGCCGGCGGTATCATGGCTTTGTCCCAGAAAAACCTCAAAAAGATGCTTACTTATATCATTGTGTGTGAGATCGGGTATATGGTCGGCGGGGCCTGGCTGGGTAATGACACCGGTATGACCGGGGCGATTTTACATATTTTAAATGATGCGTTGATGACCTTTGCATTGTTTCTGGCGGTGGGCAATATTGTTTTTAAGATTAAGAATGTTGAAATGACTGATTTACAAGGATTATTTGCAAAAATGCCCTGGACCATGGCCGGTTTTGTTTTGGCTGCATTCAGTATTATCGGGGTGCCGCCCACCTGTGGATTTTTCAGCAAATGGTATCTGATTTTAGGCGCTTTTGAGGCAGGGGCATATCATTTTGCGGCTGCTTTAATCATATCCAGCCTAATCTGTGCGGTTCTCTTTTTTAAAGTCTTTGAAATCTGTTTTTTCGAACCCATGTCAGAAGGGCACGGCCATGACGAACATCAGTCGCCGGTGGCCATGGACGAGGCACCGATCTCCATGCTGGTTGTTCAAGGAATTGTCAGCCTTGGCCTTATTGTTGTTGGACTGTTTTCCGGAACCATTGTCAACAGCGTCATCATTCCTTTTTTGAAAATGTATTAATTAAAGTTTAATCATGTATAAGGTGAATCTTTAAATGGATATCGTACCTTCAATAAAACCTCTTTTAGCTGTATTGGTCTCTCTTTGTGTTATTCCGGTGCTGATTTCTTCGTCTGAAAAACCCAATGTGCGGGAATCCTGGATATTCATTGCCGGTACCATAAAGCTGCTGCTTGTTTTATCCATGCTTCCGACTGTGTTGCAGGGCAAACAGATTGTTTTAACTCTGTTTGAACTGGCTCCGGGAGCCAATATTGCGTTTCGTGTAGATGGCATTGGCATGCTCTTTGCTATTGTGGCATCATCACTTTATATTGTGACATCCGTGTACTCCATCGGATATATGAGGGGATTGAATGAGCACGGCCAGACAAGGTTTGTTTCCTATTTTGCACTGGCTATTTCCGCCACTATTGGAGCTGCATTCTCAGCCAATCTTCTAACTCTTTATATTTTTTACGAAATTTTATCCCTTGCTACCTATCCTTTGGTTGCCCACCATGAAGACCAAAAGTCGAGAATATCAGGCAGAAGGTATTTAACTTTTATTCTGGGGACCTCCATTGGACTGGTCCTACCAGCCATGATTTATTGTTATTTTGTCACAGGCACCCTGGAATTCTCCCAAGCCGGTATTTTTGCGGGTCAGCTATCAAAGCCTGCTGCCACCGTATTATTGCTTATGTTCGTATTCGGGTTTGCCAAAGCAGGGATCATGCCGTTTCATTCATGGCTTCCTGCTGCCATGGTGGCACCGACACCGGTCAGCGCATTATTACATGCGGTTGCTGTTGTAAAAGTGGGTGTTTTTTCCATCGTCCGGGTGATCACTGGTATTTTCGGTGTGGGTTTACTTTCTGATTTCAATCTTGGGGTGGTTGTCATGACCATTGCTTCTATAACTATTCTTTTAGGATCTTGTATTGCACTCTCCCAGGACGAACTGAAACGGCGGCTCGCATTTTCAACCATCAGCCAGCTCTCATATATCGTATTTGGTGTGGCTTTATTAGCCCCTCAAGGACTTTTGGGAGGCGTCATCCATATTGTGATGCATGCATTTGGGAAAATTACTTTGTTCTTTTGTGCAGGCGCAATCTTTGTGGCAACAGGCAAAAAATATATCAGCCAGATGAAAGGGCTGGGAAAGAAAATGCCATTTACCTTTACCGCCTTTTTTATTGGTTCTTTGGGAGTGATTGGCCTTCCTCCGACTGGTGGGTTTTACAGTAAATGGAATTTGATTTTAGGAACTCTCGAAGCTCAGCAGACAACCTTTATGATAGTCTTGCTGCTATCTTCATTTTTAAATGCATTTTATTTTCTGCCCATTGTCTATAATGCCTTTTTTGGGAAAAGTGAGGATGAAGGAGATAGCCCTGTAAAAATAAAGGAGGCCAACCTGTGCTGTGTGATCCCTTTGATGGTTTCATCGGCCATATCCATTGCGCTTTTCTTTTATCCCAATGTATTTATTCAGTTAATAAAGGTGGGATTAGGCATTTAATTTCAATTTAGGAAATCTTGAATATGGGTACGAAAATTAAAAAATTTAACGGTGAAGAATTTGAAGTCCTGGATCATGATGAAACACCGGGCTTTAAAAAAGCATTTCATGTGATCATCTGTATTGCAGTGATCTACTTTATTTATATTTTTTCACATGTACATTAATGTTTCACAATTTTAAAGATTGTGCAGCTTGAAGGATATACCTATGAAAAAAGAATTAACCATATTTGACAACCCGCAGAATGTAAAACGGCTTAGGTTTGGGTTTTTCATTGCCCTGGCGGTTGTATTGGTTGCTGAACTCTTTGTGGATATGCACGGTGAGTTTGAAGTTGACCATTTTTTTGGGTTTTATGCGGTATATGGCTTTATCTCCTATGTGCTTCTCATATTTGTTGCCAAGCTCTTAAGAAAAATTATCATGCGCAAAGAGGATTATTATGATCAATAGTATGCTGCCCCCGGCTTTTGTCTTTATTCTGGGCGCTGCTCTTATCCCATTTTTTCGGGGCAAGACCAAGGCTTGTTACATGCTGCTGCTGCCGGTTATCGTATTCATAACCCTTGTTAATTTACCGTTGGGTAATATATGGACTGTTGAATTCTGGGGATATAAACTCATAATGGGAAGGGTGGATAAACTCTCCCTTATTTTTTCTTATGTCTTCACCATTATGGCATTTTTAGGTGTCTTGTTTGCCTTACAGGTAAAGGATAATCTTCAGCATGTATCCGGCCTTATTTATGCCGGAAGTACGTTGGGTGTTGTTTTAGCTGGTGACTTCTTATCCTTGTATCTATTTTGGGAAATCCTGTGTTCTCATAAAGGTGCCTAACATCCAACGCACGTTGGATACGGGCTTGATCTCGCCCATCTGCTTGCATCCGTGAAATGTTTGTTGTCACCGAACAAGTGAGAGTAATGGGAATAAAGGTGTAGGAAATATCATGGATATTTCTTGCCACAGTTTCCCAAATTTGCTGCCGTGCGCCATGGGAACC
>JAAEMC010000051.1 GCA_024225895.1 Desulfobacteraceae bacterium
GATCTCGGTCAATATATCTATAAGGAATCGGTAATATTCATATGGCAATCGCCAAAACCCAAATGCTTCAATAATTTGAAAACTTAACTCAAACGTTTTGGGATGTCTAAATTCTGTTTTAACCGAATATATTTATGGCATTTGGTGTTACAGGTTGTTTTCCATTGATTTCGAAAGTTAAGGATGAAACCTTTTATCTGATATCAGCGATATTCAGATTTTGTAAAGAGTCAAATTGCAGGGTAACTGATCGACCGACGCAATTTTGGGTGGTAAGCAGTTTAAAGATCTGGGGATCAGGCATTGTCCGGGCAATGAAGCGCTCATTTTCAGATGTCAGACCATAGATCAAACCATAAACAGGCTTGTGGTCAAAATCATATACCACAGTATAGGTTTCAATTATGCCTTTTCCACTGGCCTGTTCGATAATTTTTACCGGTGGATTTCCGCATAAAAGATTATCTGGATCATGAAGATTGCTCTTTTCAAATTGTGATTTAGAGGGATCATTTCCGTAAATGCCTGCTGCGTGCTTGTGCATAAACCATCCCAAAGATGTGACAAGACCTGTGTTCTTTTTACCATGGGCGATATATTCGGCCATGGTTGCAATCCCATGAAGACTATAGTTGTTTCCGGGACCGCCGAAAAATCCCAATCCACCTGTCAGTGTCAGCGGGCGCATGTCTTCATCACTGATGCCGATCATTTTTTTGGCCATGGTAACAGCACAGGGAAAACAAGAGTAGAGATCAAAACACTCTATCTTTTCCAGGGGGAGTGAAGATCTTTTTATTGCCATATCCACTGCCGCCTTTAAAGGGGGGCTTTGGGTGAAAACCGATTTTTCAATCATAAACCGCTGTCGGTCCCGGGCATCACCGCCACCAAGGTAATAGACAGGATTCAAGTTGTTTTGTTTATATGGTTTTGTTGCTTTTTCAGACATTAAAATAATGGCAGCCCCCATATCCACAGTTACAAACGAAGTCATATATTTGGTATAGGGAAATGCAATGGGACGATTGGAAGGACCGGGGGTTATGATTTGTTCAGCTGTCCTGACATCTTTACTCCATGCAAAAGGATTGTTTTGGGCGGTTTTGCCAAATTTTTCCCACATTTTTCCAACTTTGAGAAGATATGTTTCAAGATCAAGACCTGAAGCTGCCCAGAAAGCCGTCTCAAAAAGAGGGAAACCTTGGATGGGATGCATCATGCCGTGGGTTTCTTCAAAAGGGGTCGCTCCAATAAAACTATCATCTTTAAGATGGTCCGGGACTCCACTGAAAAGAGCATTCTCCACTCTTTTACCATTGGGTTCCCTTTGGACATATGCTTCAGCACCAACGATGAGAACAGAATCAAGTTCATTGTTGGTAATCATGGCTGCTGCCATATTAACAAGCGTCTGGGGTGAATTGCCGCCCACTTCAGAAACAAGGGATAATTTTGGTGTGGCTCCTAATTTTTGGGCAAGTTGTTTATCCGGGCAAGAATAATGCCTGCTGACAGGTTTGACCACCATGATACTGTCAAGGGCTTGTAATATACTTTTTGACCGCATTATACGGGCAGCCTGTGCCGATGCATCAACCATTAAATCAATTGGTTCTTTTGCTTTTCCGATCAGGTCTTTGGGCTGGATGACCTGGCCCCATCCTGCAACCACAACATTAGTTTTCATACCGTATCCATATCCTTATCTGAGCCAAGATCTTGCATCAGTGTTGCCTAAAAAGGCATGTTTGTCAACTGCTGGAAACAACCCTGATCCACCATCAAGGCGCCACCTGCCGCGTTGCCTGCGTTTGTTTCTCCCTGGGGAGTATGATTTATACGCCTTTAGTCGTCACTTCTGCCTTGCATCTGATACCTTGATGATGGCCAGGGATGTACCTTTTTGTTGTTATTGTGGCATGTTATGGAATTTGATGGCGGATTTGGGACAAAGGGATCTCATATATTTATGCCGGCTGTACGACGGCTGGGTCCATAACCTGTGATATAAACCACGACATACAACACGAGGCTGAATTTAAAGTAGATCCCGTTGTTGTAAAGGCGGATTTTTTAATTTTAGGTGGTGTTATTTTATTTTGTTTGCAGCTGCTCTAAAATATCCGGCAGATATTGGAATAAATAATCAATATCCGCTTTGGTGTTTTTTAATCCAAAACTGAACCGGATGATACCAAAATCAGAAGCGTCCACACCCAGGGCATTGATGATGGGGGAGTCTTCTCTGCCGCCGGCATTACAAGCAGCCCCGGATGATACATGAATACCGATTTTATCGAGGCTTAGCAGCAGTGCACCGCTGTCAACACCGGGAAATCCCACATTAAGGTTATGGGGAATCCGGTTTTTTAAGGAGCCGTTGATAATGTGGCCCGGGATCTTTTCTTTCAGCTTATTTATAAAATGATCCCTTAATGCTTTGATACGTTTGTATTCTGAGTTGATTTCTGAATGGGCCAGCTGGGCTGCCTTTCCAAAGGCGATGATATGGCCCACATTTTCTGTTCCGGACCGCTTGTTGGTTTCCTGGCTGCCGCCGTGAATCAAAGGAACAATGGAATGGTTTTCATCAATATAAAGAGCGCCGATCCCCTTGGGGCCATAAATTTGATGCCCGGAAACAGACATGAATGTTATTCCCATCTCCTTTGGCCGGATATCTATCTTTCCAAAGGCCTGGATGGCATCCACCATAA
>JAAEMC010000052.1 GCA_024225895.1 Desulfobacteraceae bacterium
GGCTGTTTTTTGAACCGATGGATGCTCACTACCCGGGCAATTACCCAATATTATCGAGGAAAAGCCTGCGGCATCACAGGTCCTGAAGATAGTACCGATATTAAAAAGACTTCTTAATCCATCCAGGGCAATGTGATAATCAATGCAGGGGTTAAAAAGGGCGTCTTGTTCAAGATCTTTAGTTTTGATGTCTTCCAGAAGATTATAATCCCGCGGTGAGAAACCTTGGGTTTGCCTTAGCATGTGGATGGCATCGGATATAAATTCAATCCATAAACGGGTGTCATGGTTTTTAGGTTTGTGCAAAGGCAAGATATCAACCCAGTTTAAAACCATGTGATATTCGGCAAAAAAAAGATCCATGGTTTCCGGACCTGTTCGGTTGGAAATAAGCTTCTGGTAAAAATTTGAAAGCCAGTTGATGATATGTTTTACCTGGTTTTCAGAGCTTTGTGCGCACAATTTTTTTTTGGTAAATCCAAATGCATCCATTTTCAAACTCCAGAAAGTTTCATCCAAAAGGTTTTGTTTATATATTATATTTAATAAAAAAATAATATAAATTAATGTTTTACAGTAATAATGCCGATGTATATTTTACGGAAAAATATGAACAATTACCCGAATTTTTGGGGAGAAGGAAAATGAGCGATATAACACAAGGACAATCAACAGCGGTTGGGGCATTTCAGCAGCCGAACAGGTTGTCAGACAAATCAATGGGAAGCCGCGTGCAAGAGCAATCATTCAATGCACGCGAAAGTCTGGATGCAGGGCTCACCATTCGCACCAGGGAAGGTGATCTGGTCACACTTACCTCAAGCTCATTTAGTGAAATTGATTCATACATGTACAATGCAAAAGGCATGGTTGAAACAGATTCAGGTACAGCAAGGGTACAACAAAATTACAGGGAAATCACACTGAGCACAGGTGAGAGCTTCTCATTCACGGTAGTAGGGGAGTTGAGTGAAGCGGAACTTGCTGATATTGAGGCCATTGTACAAGGTATTGACGAGATAATTTCTGAAATGGCAGAAGGCGATATGGAGGAGGCTGTCGGACTGGCCCTTTCAATGGGTTCCTATGACAGTGTATCCCAATATTCTGCCAATATCACCTATCAAAGATCCTATGAGATGCGTTCTGAAGAACTATATTCCATGCCGGCAGCAGAACTGGCTGAAGAGCCGATCCTCAAGGAAGACAGAACGCTTCCGGTCATTGGAAAACCGGTATTCCCCAACACGGAAAAAGGCAGAAAAGCCCATACCATAAAACAATACGAACGGCTCATAGACAAAATGAGCAAGATGCTTGAAGAACAGGAAGAAGCATTGCTGGAAAAGACCCAGGAGCCACTATCTAACTTGTTTAATCACCATTTGGACAAGATGGCTGAAGAAGAAGAAAAACCATCTGAGAATTATAAAGCGATTGAACATGCAAGAATGCAGGCGGATCTTATTAGTGAAAATATAGTGAACAACGTGTTCAAGGACACGTTTGCAAACCTTTTCAAAGAATAGTTTTACCAAATTTTATAAAAAAAAAAAAAAAA
>JAAEMC010000053.1 GCA_024225895.1 Desulfobacteraceae bacterium
ATGCTGATCCGGGCCGGTATAAAGCGGGCTTCCGGCGTCATTGCAGGTGTAGGAACAGATGATGAGAATGTTCTGCTTGTTCAGTTGGCCGGGCAATTGAATCCTGATATTTTTGTCGTGGCCCGTGCATCCCGGGATTCATCCAAGAAAACCCTGGAAAAAGCAGGCGCCCACAAGGTGATATCACCCTATGATATCGGTGCCAGGCGCATGGCCCATGCGATTTTACGCCCTACGGTTATTAAATTCCTTGAAACCGCATTTAATGATGAGTCTACCGAATTTCAGTTCGAGGAAATCCGTGTCAGGCAAGGAGCAAAACTTGCCAACATCAGTCTGGTGGATTCCGGGATCCGGCAGGAAATGAATTTGATTGTCATTGCCATACAGAATAAAAAAGGGGAAATGATGTTTAACCCTAAAGCAGATACAAAATTTGTCATTGAAGATACTATTGTAGTCATGGGAAGTGCAAAGAGCATTAAAAAGCTTGAAAACCTGATGCGGGGATAAACCTTAGGTGATAGCCAGATTTAATCCGGTTACTGTAAGATGAGGGGTCATGTCTACTTTTGACTCTTGCTTCAAAAATAATGACAAAACAAAACCTATCAATGGAGCTGGATTTCAAAGACTGACGCCCTTCAAACCTCTCATTTCAAACGTTCTAAAAAAAACATGAAACAGAAAAAAAATATTGAATCCATTGTTGGAGCGCTTTTAAGATCCCTTGCAGTATCATTTCCCGTCACATCCAATCTTGCTCAATTGTGGACAGAGTATAAAGGGCA
>JAAEMC010000054.1 GCA_024225895.1 Desulfobacteraceae bacterium
ATTGTTTTTATCTTGAAAAAGGCTCGAATTTATACCATAATCACCTTGACAAGTAAAAAAAGGGGTGAAAAAATGGAGCCAAATTCGAGCCTTACAGAAAACTCTACATTATTTGACAAAGAGATACAAGAAATTTTTTATAATCTTCAACGATTTTTGACAGCAGCAGGCACTATCAAAACAGCAGCAGAACTAGAAAAAATGGAAAATGTGATAGTTAAAATGACAGATCGGCTGGCCAGTTTATTAATATGCCAGCAAATACAATCTGCGTTGGATAGTGACCATATAAAGGAAGAAGCAAGAAAATTGATAATGTGTTTTCCAAAACCTATGATGAACAATGGTAAGCAAGATGTAAAAATCAAACCTCGAAGAGGAGGAGAAATCATCATAAGCGTGACCTATCACGTCCGTAAAGGAAAGGCAGGAAAAAAGAAAAGAAATGGATGCTATGCAGGGCTATTGCTATTAGGTATCAATGAGCGTTGCACTCCAGGTTTGACATCTGAAGTGAGTATGATGGCAGCGGCAATGGGATCATTGGATGAGGCACGGAAAATGTTAGAAGAACGAGGCATTAAACTTGATATCAAGACACTGCGGAGCCTGACGTACCGTTTCTCATGCCGTGCCCGTGAAGCTTTGACAAATGCAGTGGAGTTCACAGATAGTGTTGCTGGATGTCGTGTAGTTATTTCGGTTGATGGAGGAAGAATTCGAATCCGAAAAAATAAACGAGGACCAAAAACAAAAAAGGGGCGTACCAGATATAGTACCGA
>JAAEMC010000055.1 GCA_024225895.1 Desulfobacteraceae bacterium
GACCCTATAACGTGCGCACATTCTTCCTGCTAATTTAAATTATTTCATTGCTCTCTTAGATGTTTTGAATTTTTTGTAAAGGGTCCCCTAAAAACAAAAAAAAAGATATTAAAAATAAAATGCCTTGTACAATGAAAGTGGATTGAAAATCAACTTTGTTGATTTGAATTCTAGAGGCGCCGAAATGCAAAAAAGCGATAATATATAATCTTGATAAGGAGGTCATCTCGATCATGACAGAGGAAAGAATTAGAGCCGTTGGCATCTTGGCCATGTGCGTAATAACCGTACTGACGGATAAGCGTGAGGTAAGAATACCACCCGTATCAACCGTATGTCTTTTCCAGATTGTACGGCTCAAATATCCCTATCCCCCCTATTCCCTGTTATTGATCAAAAAGCAAGTATTTGAAGAAAAAATATTGTATAATAGATTGATGGAAGAGAAGGCAAAATGCCTGGGCTTAGAGCTCGTGCCGGAGTTTCTTCCTTCTGTCAGGGTAAAGTTGGGGAATAAACTGGTACATAGATACCGTGTAACAAGGCTGACGTTCCTGGCAGCACTAAAAAATTTATTATAGCGAGGTATAAAATGAACGAGTATTATCTTGGAGGCGATGTCAGTAAAGGCTATTGTGATTTTCTCATTCTGGATGAATCGAGAAGAATAGTGGAAAAAGGGTTTCAACTGGATGACACGCCCAAAGGTCATAAGATTTTAACAGAAAAATTAGCCACTTTTTTCAAAGAGCATCCACAAGCCACTCTATGTTCAGGTTTTGAAAGCACCGGTGGATACGAAAATAATTGGATGAAACGGTTGATGACGCTTAGCAAGGATTATAATGTTAACGTAGCCAGGCTTAATCCCGTAGGGGTTAATCATCATCATAAGGCCAGCCTGAAACGCAATACCACCGACCCAATAAGTGCAAAAAATATCGCGGAATATCTCATCTCCTATCCGACAAAAGTGGCCTACAACGGCTACAATCAAGAGAAGCAATATCGTGAAGGCAGAAACCTGTATAACCACATAGAGATGCTGACCAAACAAAACACCCAACTGTTAAATCAATTGGAAAGTGAAGTGTACAAAAGCAATTCGTCACTAATGTGCTATTGGAAAGACGACATGCCGCAGTGGTTATTGTCAGTCATTAAGAACTGGCCAACGGCTAGTGATCTGTCTGAGGTCAGTGTAGAGTTAATTAGTCGCATTCCCTTTGTGACCAAGAAGCGTGCCTGGGAGTTGAAAAGAAATGCCGGGGAATGCATTTCCTCGGATGTTTCAGCGATTACAGGGATGACCATTAAGTCACTAGCCACTCAGATCATTCAAAAGCGCGAAGCGATAGAAAAGCTAAAGAAGGAGTTGTATAGATTGCTCCCATTACCTGAAGCGGAGCTACTAACAAGCATGCCTGGTATTGGTGACTTCTCAGCCTATGGTTTACTCCTGGAGATTGCGGGAATAGAGCGTTTTGCTTCGGATAAAAAATTGTGTTCCTATTTTGGTATTCACCCTGTATATAAACAGAGCGGGGACGACAGCTGGGGCTATCACATGAGTAAGCAAGGACGTAGGAGACCCCGTCGTCTTCTGTTCATGGTTGCCATGAATGCCGTACAGCATGACCCGATGATCAAGGAGCTATATGAGGGGCATGTTAAAGCGGGTAGGGAGAAAATAGATGCCCTCTGTATTATCATGCATAAATTGGTCCGTATAATCTATGCGATGCTTAAGCACAAGAGGAAATATGATCCTGCGATTAATAAAGCTCATAGAGATCGATATTACCAAAATCAAAAGAAGGACAATTCCCAAAAGGTGCCTAAATCACTCAAATCCCGCAGGTTTCAGGACCATGACAAATTGGCTCCGATTTCCAGAAGGCAGGCTAAGAAGAGACAAAAGCAGATGGAAGGGCAGAAAGACGCAGAGAATGCAGCTAATAAAAATATTGTGCATCCAGGGAAAAGGAAAAATGAAAAAGTCGCATGAAAAATTTTTAAAAAATTTGCCTCCAGGGCTTGACTTTCCTCGGAATAACTCCGGCGGCCAGGGAAAAAAAAAAAAAAA
>JAAEMC010000056.1 GCA_024225895.1 Desulfobacteraceae bacterium
AACAACGCCACTATTCCATAAAAAAGAAAGGATCTTGCATTGGCTGTCCCGGCGGAAATAATGCAAAAAAACGCATACATAAACGAGATATCAATATCTCCATATTTCTGGAAAGAAAATTTCAGGCGTTTCCTGGAAGCCAAAAGAAAAGATTGAGCATCTATCCTGCCCTTGAGGCTGAATTCCTGGGCCGCAATCACCGGGAAAAATATAACCGGCAGCCAGTTTAGCAGTATAATGATGGCGCGTTCCGGCTTCAGGGTTAGTGCCACAACGATGGTACCGGCCAAAAGTACGGTGCTCAGATCAATAACTTTATTGAAATCATCAGAAGAAAAATCCCATTTTGATTTTACAAACCTTGCCCCTTCAATGATGGGTGCCATGATCAGGGCGGCCCATAAAAATCCGGATTGCCACCCCCAGAATAAAATGGCTAACCCTATGAAAAAGGAAGGTGTTTTCATTATGAATTCAAATCCTTCTCCACCTGGCCGGTCTGAACTACCAGAAGGTTTTTTAAATGCCCTGTCTCTTGGAAGATTCTATTTTGCATTTTGTTTTTATCCCGGCATACCACAATGATAAAAACAGGCACAGAAGCTGTTTGAAAAATATCAACTATCCTTTTGCGGTCTTGATCCCAGTCCAAGAAAATGCAGATGCTGCCGGACAGCTTGGGTAAATGCTCTTGAATGACAGGGCTCAAACTGGAAACGGGTTTATCTGACTGAGATTCAACACAGGCAACAATCTCAAGCATCTTCTGCGTATGGGCAAGCCCCCTGCCCGAGGAAAACGAGTAAAATGTATTTCCCACAAACATTAAATCCAGTATGGACTCATGGGTTTTAAATGATGAAAGATAGGAGGCGGCAATTGAGACCGCTTCTTCAAACACCTGGTCTTCGCCTGTATTCAAAAAAGTATCCAGTATCAATGCATGGCGGATAAAATACTCATCTTCAAATTCTTTGATGATAAGCTTGTTCTTTTTGGCAAAGGTTTTCCAATGGATATTGCGCATTGGGTCCCCTGGACGGTAATCTCTTAAAGACATGAACTCATCTGAATTTCCAATGGATGACGCCAGGGCCACGCCGCCGGCATGATATTTTCGATGGGACTTAAGTTTGGGATGTTGAAGGGCATACATTTTGGGCAGCACCAGGATATGTTGTTGGGCTTGTATGGTCTGAGTAGCCATAAAAAGACCTAAAGGATCAGGCCTTGCAATACAAATCCCTGACAATTGGATATATCCCCGGTTATGGGGAATAAAACTTGAAGTAACCAGGGTTCTGCTCTGGGAAGGCAAATCCGGCAATTGCTTTTTTTCAAACCGCGCCCGCTTGTTCTGGCGCACAAGCCACAGCCAACGATAATAATAGGTTCTTTTATCCCACCTGTTCCTTAAGTGCTCAAAGGGTTCTTTTTTTGATACAAGTTCCTGCCTGGTGGGCCGCGGATCACGAAAGTCTTCAAACAAAACCAGGTCCTTTTGATTTGCAGAAGAATCGTTGAATATTTCAATCTGGTAAAAGGTCTTTTCACCCACTGTGGCCATTGGCGGCAATACTCGCTTTACTGAGCCCTTGAAACGGAAAAAAAAACTGCAAACAATTGATATTACAAGGGCAAAAAAAGCAAGTGTTACTGCCTGATAAAGGGTGGTCTGGGATACATTGATGCCGAGAAACCCTGCAACAGCACAACAAAAAACCATCAGAATCCCGGCAGCAGTCAAATGCTGCTTCCGGTACTTTTCCACGACATAAAACCATCGGTATGAGCTGTACAAAAATCGGGTTAGCATGACAGTATCCCTAATCTAAACAGGCACTGGAATAGTTTTTAATATCTCCTGAACCACAAATTGGGCAGTCTTTCCGGCAAACTTTGCCTGGGGATCCATGACCAGGCGATGGGCAATCACGGAAACGGCAACCTCCTGGATATAATCCGGCGACACAAAATCCAAGTCATCAAAAAGCGCCAGGGCAGAAGCGATTTTCATCAAGGCAATGGAGGCCCTCGGGCTGGCTCCGAGGGTAACGCCCGGGGCATCCCGTGTGGCATTCACAATATCCACAATGTATTTTTTAATTTCCTCTGATATGAATACCTTTCCCACCATTTTCTTTAAGCTTAAAATGTCATCCACACTCACACAGGATGAAATCTTATCAATGGGATGCCCTTGCCGCTGTTCTGTTAATACGGCTACTTCCTGGTCTGCAGAGATATAGCCCAAAGAAAGCTGCATGGAGAACCGGTCCATCTGGGCTTCGGGCAAAGGATAGGTTCCCCTGGACTCTATCGGGTTCTGGGTGGCGATGACAAAAAACAAATCTTCCAGGCGCAAAAGATTGCCGTCAATGCTCACCTGCCCTTCAGCCATGGCTTCCAGCAATGCAGACTGGGTCCTGGGAGAGGCCCGGTTGATCTCATCTGCCAGGAGGATATTGGTAAATACCGGCCCCTTGTGAAGCTTAAAAAGTTTTTGGGACGGATCAAATATGGAAACACCAAGAATATCCGACGGCAAAAGATCCGGGGTAAACTGGATACGTTTAAAACCGGTATCAATGCAAAGGGCAAGAGTTTTGGCAAGGGTGGTCTTGCCTGTGCCCGGATTATCTTCTAAAAGGATATGGCCGTCGCCGGCAAGCCCTGCTAAAAGCATCCGGATGGTATGGGTCTGGCCTTTGATCACCTTCTCAATATGGATGGATAACTTTGTGAAAATATCTTTAGCAGTAAAATCAGAATGATTGTTCATGGGATGTTTCCTTATTTCAAGGCGAACTGTATTTATAGATTTTTTTTAACTGATAATGGCTAAAATTACCATTTTTTTTTTTACGTCACAACCGCAACTGATTTTGGAATGATTTTATAAGAACTCTTCTTAACAAGGGACAAGGGTAAAGGCAAACCCCAAATCCACCATCAAATTCCATAACATGCCACAATAACGAAAAAAAATGGCACATCCCCGGCCACATTAACAGGGCATACTTGACACCGTTGTTATATAATTTTTATTTTATAGCTGAGATAACATAGCATTCCATTGGAGCTGCAAGACCATGATCATCAATATAGTCAGATAGGCTATTTTTTATCGTCTGAAACATCTTTTCACGTTTTGATTCTTTTAATGCTAAAATATCGTCGGCAAACGGAGACGCACAAAAACCGCCAATAAGAAAATCATCCACTGGCGAGTAGCGCATTTGTTTGATAACCAAACGAATATCAATATTTTTGAACCCTGCCGACTCAAACAATATTCTCAGCTTTTTAGAATCGCCCATACCAAATGCAAATTCAAGCATCGAAGCTGATTCTGCGTTCACATATTGTTCAATTGCCCGGTGCAAAACCAAATAGAATGGAAAATATTGAAGTGAACGCCAGACACTAAAAACAAGCCGGCCTTTTGATGCAAGAACACGATTAATTTCTTTGAGTGCAAGCAGTTTATCAGGGAAATACTGCAAGCCTTGTTGACATAGCACAACATCAAACATGGCATCAGAAAGGGGTAGAGCTTCTGCAGCACCCTGCTTCCATTCAATAGGGAAGGTGCTTGGCGGACATATTTCACCAGCTTTCTTTATCACTGCTTCGTTAATATCAACGCCGGTAATGCGGCAAGATTTACCCAAAGATTTATAGGCATATCGAGAAACAATACCTGTGCCGCAACCAAGGTCAAGAATTCTATTACCATTGCGTAAATTAGCTCTATTTACAATATCCTGTGCCCAGCTACCGCTGAAAGCGGGAACGATATATTTTTCATAAGCTTGTGTGCCATCCCCACGAAGCTGCCATCCACTTTTCTCATTTATAGATTTTTCCATATTTTTCAACCAAACTAATTTATTATAAAGTTATGGATATCATATAAAAAAGAATGATATCCGGATAAGAGTCAAAATCTCTTTTGGTAAAGCTGTATCAAGCTAATTTCGGGCTGTAAAGACATATTCATTCTATAGGAAAATATAAAACAAAAAGTACCAATTTCCGATTAATTTTATGCCTTGCAATTTTAACAAGGGATCATGGTAGGAATACCGGGTACCCGTGATGGTTGATTTCTCATGGAATTACTTAAAAGCAAATTGATTTTTGACGGCGTCTTTTTTGTAAACATCCTGAATCAGATCCGGCACCTCGTCCTTCCTATGGCAGGCCACTTTATGATCAAGATTGTCTTTTGCAGGCTCAAGGGCCGGCTCGACCTGTTCACACAGATTTATGGAAAAGGGGCAGCGTGTGTGAAAACGGCAGCCCTGGGGCGGGTCAATGGGGCTTGGCACATCGCCTTTGAGCACGATGCGATTTGAGATATCCTTGGCATCCGTGGACGGTATGCCTGAGAAAAGGGCAAAGGTATATGGGTGTAAGGGATGAGCAAAAAGAGACTGTGTATCGGCTGTCTCAACGATCTTACCCAGATACATGACCACGATCCGTGTACTGATATACTTGACTACCAGAAGATGGTGGGTAATGAAAATATAAGTCAGATTAAACTCGTCTTTGAGTTTTTTCAGCAAATTCAAAATCTGGGCCTGGACCGAGACATCCAGGGCAGATGTGGGCTCATCTAAAACAATGAGTTCAGGATTGGTGGCAATAGCCCTTGCCACGGCAATCCGCTGCCTTTGCCCGCCGGAAAACTCATGGGGATACCGCAGCAAATGGTCCTTGGTCAGCCCCACCAGGTTCAATAGTTCTAAAACTTTTTCATGGCGCTGTCCTGCAGTAAACCCGCCCTTGGCAAGCATTGGTTCGGCAATGATATTTTTAATCAGCATCCTGGGGTTTAAGGAGGTTGTGGGATCCTGGAAAACCATCTGCATTTTACCGGTCAAACCTATCTTTCGGACTTGTGAGCGGCTCAGGCGGGTAATATCGATACCGCCGGGTTCTGCCTTTGGATAATATATTATCTGTCCGTCCGTGGATTTATGAAGTTTTATAACAGCTTTTCCCGTGGTGGTCTTGCCGCAGCCCGATTCCCCTACAATGCCGATGCACTCCCCCCGGTTGATGGTCAGGTCAATGCCGTCCAGGGCTTTAACAGAGTTGAGCTGACGTCTTAACACCCCGCCATGGATGGGATAGTGTTTTTTTAATTTTTTCAGTTCTAAAATTTTTTCCATCACACCATTTGCCCGATTTAAAATTCAATTAATGATACAAATAACAGGCCACTTCATGGTCATCGTCCACTATTGTCATTTCAGGAAAGACCTCTTTGCACTTTGCCATTGCATGACCGCATCTTGGGTGGAAGCGGCATCCTAAAGGAGGGTTCACAAGATTGGGAACATTACCTGCAATGCTCTTTAAATCCCCTATCTGCCTGATTTTGGGCACTGAATCCAAAAGCGCTTTGGTATACGGGTGTTTGGGGTTTTCAAAAAGGTCGGTCACCTTTCCCACTTCGCATAAATTTCCGGCATACATAACCCCTACCCTGTCGCAGGTCTCATTTACCACCCCTAAATCATGGGTGATCAAAAGGATGGAGGAAATAATATTCTTTTTCTTTAAATCCTTTAAAAGGTCAAGGATCTGGGCCTGTACCGTAACATCCAGGTTGGATGTGGCTTCGTCTGCAATGAGCAGCACAGGTTCAGATGCCAGGGCAATGGCAATGACCACCCGCTGCTTCATCCCGCCGGATAGATTATGGGGGTATTGATGGACAATTTTATCCGGATTGGGGATACCGAGGGTGGCCAGAAGCTCCACGGATTTTTCAATGGCTGTATGCAAAACAGCCCTGTCCCAATTTCTAAGGAACGGCACCTTTTTTATCAGTTCCAGTAAAAATGCATCCGGGCGATGTAATGCCAGGTGGTACAAGGGCAAAAAAAGCGGATTTGCCGACACCTTTGGGAACAGGTTTTCCCCGGTTCTATCCAGCCCCAGAATCTTTTCAATGATCTGGTTTTTCCTGTGGAAAACATAGCTTTCTGCAATCTGTTCGCCTATGGTCATGATGGGATTTAAAGCTGCATTGGGTTCCTGGAAGATCATGGAAATCTTGTTGCCCCGTAAATCCTGCATAAACCTTTCGGTCTGCTTTAAAAGGTCGATACCGGTTTCACCGTTATCCGAGTCCGGTGAAAAATGAATTTCACCGCCCTCAATCACACCCGGCGACTGGACAATCTGCATAATTGACCGGACCGTAACACTCTTGCCGCACCCGGATTCACCCACCAGGCCGAATGTGGATCCGTGGTTCACATGAAATGAGACCTTGTTCAAGGCTTTGACCACCCCTTCATAAGTGTAGAAATTGGTGACCAGGTCTTTGATGTCAAGGATGTGGGTCATTATATTATTTTCTTCTCAATTTCGGGTCAAAGGCATCTCTTATGGCATCGCCAAAAAGGTTCCAGGCCAAAACAAAGAGAATCATGGCACTGCCTGGAAAAAAAATTGTGTACCAGTATTTCAAGGGTTCGCCGACAGGTCCCACAATATAATTTCTGGCCATGGCCAGCATCTGCCCCCAGTCTGCATATCCGATGGGTGCGCCCAGGCCGATAAAACTTAAAAAGGCTGCCGTAATGACAATGGAGCCTGCGTCCATAAAAGCAATCACCATGACAGGATAAACAGCATTGGGAAAAATATGGCGGAGCATGATTTTAATATCCGAGACCCCCATGGATTTTGCAGCCAGAATATAATCTTCATTTCTTACCGACAAAACCCCTGCACGCATGACCCTGGCATACCTTCGCCAGACTACCAGCACCATGGCAATCATTATCTGGTCCAAACCTCTTCCGAACCGCACAACAAATGCCATGGCCAGGATGGTGAAGGGTACGGCAAAAAAGACATCCACCACCCGCATGATGATTTCATCGATCCACCCGCCGTAATATCCGGCAATAATGCCGAATGAGGCACCGATCACAAAGGCGGTTAAGACCACAATGATACCTATCCTAAAGGCAGTCCTTGTCCCCCAGACCACACCGTAAAAAATATCATACTGCCCGGAAGTGGTGCCGAAAAAATTTTGCTGACTGGGTGCCTTTGGTTCCATGGAATACCC
Source organism: Desulfobacteraceae bacterium (assembly GCA_024225895.1). Lineage (GTDB taxonomy): Bacteria > Desulfobacterota > Desulfobacteria > Desulfobacterales > Desulfobacteraceae > JAAEMC01. The sequence continues at coordinate 7,103 of JAAEMC010000056.1, forward strand.
TTTGTGGGGCATCATATAAGGTCTGTGCTTGTATTTTGGCGGAGCAATATGGGGGGCAAACAGCGCCACGAGGGTAAAAGCCGCAAGCAGAATGATCCCGATAATGGCGGAGGGGTTCCGAAAAATACGGTAAAGGGTAAATTTTAATTCCTTTAGCCTGGGATGTTCTACTTTTGTTTCCATCTTAATTTATTCACACATCCTTAAAATTGATCAGTTTAACCGTATCCTGGGATCAATGACTGCATAGAGTACATCAATAATTAAATTGGCCACGACATAGATCAGTCCTAACAAAAGACTGATGGCAAGAACCACGGGTATATCGAGCTGGGTAGCAGCCTTAACCAGCAAAAGCCCCAGCCCTGCCCGGTTGAAAATAAACTCCACAGTGACGCTGCCTTCAATGGACAAACACACCAGCCATCCGGAAATGGTGATGGCCGGCAACAGCGCATTCTTTTTCACATGCTTCTGGTGGATGGTATTGATATCCACCCCTTTGGCTTTTGCAGTAATCACATAATCCTTGGAAATTTCCTCTAGCATACTGGAACGCATAACACGAACCAGGATGGCAATGACTACTGTTACCTGTGTTACCACCGGCAGCACCAGGTGTTTTAAAGCATCCGCCACCACTTCAAAATTACGGTTTAAGAGTCCGTCAATCACATACATTCCCGTATATTGAATAAACTTGTCCGGGTTGTCAGATATAAAATCATCAATATGATCGGAGATGACTTCCGGCGGGAATAACTGAAACTGGGAATAAAAAATCATCAATAAAATCAATGCAAATAAAAAGGTGGGCAATGACCAGCCAACGATTGCCGCAATCCTTGTGGTGTGATCGATAAATGTATCCCGGTGAATACCCGCAATGGTCCCCAGCCATATGCCTAAGGTAATAATGATGGGCATGGAAAAAAGATTCAGCTCAATGGTTGTGGGAAGGTATTTGATAATGGCATCAAGTGTGGGAGAAGATGCCACAGTGGAATAGCCGAAATTGCCTTTAAAAATCTGGGTGATCCATCTAATATATTGAATATGATAGGGGTCGTCCAATCCATATTTTGCCACCAGGATCGGAATTTCTTTTATCTGCTTGGCTGATGTGGCATATGCAACCGCCCTTCTTTCCGGGCTGAAGGACATCAAAATGGAGAACATGAGCACGGATACTCCAAAGAGCACCACCACCATAAACATCAATCTCCTGATAATGAATGCACCCAACCTGCCCCCCTGTTTTTTACCATTAGCGGTCCAGACCCAAATGCCAGACCCAAATGCCAGACCCAACTGTCTGACAAAAAATAATTATGGAGTAGCGGGCGGACCCGGGGTCCGCCCGCTACTCAACCATGGTTCTGTTTTTTTATGCAAGATCCGGTTTTATTTCAAATGGTAATAAAAGGTATAGGTTCCCGAATACATGGGATTGGGATGAAACCCTTTTATGTGACCGGAAAAACCTTTGGCGCCAAGGCGCTGAATAACAGTAACCCCGGGAATATCCCTGGCCCAGATATCCTGGAGCTCATGATAGATTTTTTTTCTTTCCTCAATGGCTGCGGTTTCAATTCCCTTTTTAATAAGTTTATCCACATCAGGGTTGCTGTACCCGATATATTTGGAGTAAAACCCGTCGGAATGCAGGTAGGGAATCACAAAATTGTGGGGATCAGGATAATCAGCACCCCAGCCCACAACAAATACCGGCAGCATATGCTGCTGGATTTTGGATAAATATTCTCCCCAATCCATGGCCTGTACATCCAATTGAAACTTAGGATTTAAAGAAGAAATATTTTCCGCCATCATTGTGGCTGCCACCCGCCGGATCTCTCTTCCGGTATTATGCAGTAATGTTACCTTAAAGCCTGTATCCCAGAGTTTTCCGCCATGGGCTTTTTTCAGGTGTTCCTCCACCTTTTTCATATTAAACTGGGGATGGAAGGTATTTTTCTGATAAGGAAGGCCGTCAACTATTGGATTGGACGGGATACTGCCGACACCATTGGCCACATCATTGACAATGGCGTCATAGTCAATGGCATGGGCAAAGGCAAGACGGACATCTTTGTCAGCAAAAAAATCAGCCGGGATACCCTTGCCGTCCAATTTTCCGGAGCCCACAAATGGATTGGCAGTCATTTCTATCTTCTGGGTAAACATGGTGCACGCCACCATGAGACTCGGATATTTATAAAGCTGGATACCCTCTATTTTTTCCATCTCGGCATAATACTGGGCCGGGATTTCAATATCGTTGACATCGCCGTTAAGGAACATCATTTTCCGGGTGGACCATTCCGGAATAATTTTAATTCTTACGGTTTTATAGGCGGCTTTTTCACCCCAGTGACCGTCAAAGCGCTCCAGGACCATTTCCTTGCCGGCTTCCCATTTTTTCAATTTATAGGCATTGGTTCCGTTGGTGATGTGGTGAAGCGGTTCTTTACCGGCATTGGGGCCGTTGTATTTGGCTGCATTGGCAATATTGCCGTCCCAGCAGCCTTGTTTAATGGCCCAGTCTTTGTCAATGACGGCGCCGCAGGTATAGGTCAGGATACCCAAAAGCGGCGGGAAAGGCTGCGGCAGATGGAAAACAACCGTGTCTCCTTTGGCTTCAATGCATTTATCGATTTTTTCAAAAATACCGTCCTTGGTCTTGCCGTCTTTCCGGGTGCTGGTTGCGCCGGTCATTGGTTCAAGCAGCAGCGACATGGGGCCGCCTTCGGCATCCACGATCATATTACGCTTAAACGAGTAAACCACATCTTCAGGCGTCAAATCCTCTCCATTGTGAAATTTTATCCCTTTACGGATCTTAAAAGTGTAGGTTTTACCGTCTTTGGAGATGCCGCCGTTGGCAACGGTCGGAATCTCGGTTGCGATACGGGGTTCAAATTCATCTGTTTTTGTTTCCTTAAAAGCCACAAGGGTATCGTAAATGTTATACAGTTTTGTAGCACTGGAATCATCATAGGCTTTTGCAGGATCCATGCTCTGAATGGTGGAGATAATGGCAGAGACAATGGTGTCCTTTTCAACGGCACCGGCCGGAACAACAACCATTAAGCACAATAAGACCGATACCAGAAAAAATAGGTGTTTTTTCATGAGTACATCCTTTCTTAAAATTGTTGATCAAACAAACCACATGAGACTTAAAATTAAGATACTAAGATTGTTGAATTGTTCACGCAACAAATTAGTCATATTTGAGCTAATATAGCAACCACTTTCCTATAAAAAAATGTACGTTTCATCACGCAACGAAAATGTGTATTTTATAATGACCGCAACATTGCATGAAAGCAGAATTTAAGGCTTTAAAAGTTTAG
>JAAEMC010000057.1 GCA_024225895.1 Desulfobacteraceae bacterium
AATTACTGCGTTTGGAAACAAAATTTTAATCCTGACAAAAACTTAATGTATTGCACTGGTTAAAGTTTTACCTGCTGCCTTGTACTTAACAAAATATTGAATTCCTGGTCAGGCACTTAATATTAACCCCTGGCATGGGGTGGTGAATAATAAGTTTCCCAAAACCGGATATATTCTTCTTTTTCTGTTTCCCATCTTTTTTCATCCCAGCAAAGATGGGGCGCACATTTTTTTTGAATATCATCCAGCAGGGCTTTCCCGCCATGGGGAAGGACAAGCCCCAGTCTTACCCTTCGAAGCATAAGGTCGCTTAAGTTTGTAATCTTTTCATTTTTTGCGCCATGGCAGATTTCCGCCCACAGGGTTTGGGTTTCTCCAATATAAGAGAAGTCTTCCTTTTTGTTTTCCAAAACCATCTTGGAAACCGCATGGCCATATCTTCCCAGAAGCCTGTGCCCCATACTTTGGGGAAGATCCTGTAACTGATCCTGGATAGTGTCTTGAACAATCTTCTTTTTTTCTTTCAATTTACCTTGTCCCGGCAGATATTTTTTTGCCGCTTTTAAGGCATCTTTAACCAGGATATGAAAAGTGGTCAACTTCCCGCCGGCCACGGTAATAAGTCCCTTATCTTCCCAGACCATGTGCTCCCGTGACTCGCCGGAAGCATTTTTCGCCTTCTTTTTATGGCTTATAATCGGCCTTATCCCTGCAATGGAAGCAATGCTGTCGGAACTTGCAAGTTTAATTTCAGGCAGCACATAGGCAAGTCCCTCCATAAGATAGCCGGCTTCCTTCTCAGACATAAAAGGCTCTGAATCCATTGAGTGATCATGGTCCACATCTGTTGTACCAAGAAAAGTGCAGCCATTCCATGGAAAGACATATATGGGCCGCAAATCACCTGGATGAAAAAAACTGATTACCCGGTCCAGGGGAAACTTTTCTCTTGGAAATGCCATATGGCTTCCGCGCTGGGGCCGGATGTGAAGATTTTTTCGCATGATGGGATGAAGCTCTTCTGCCCAGGCGCCTGTGGCATTGATCACAGCCCTGGTTTTCACCTCGATCTCTTTGTTTGCCACGGTATCCACTACCTGAACCGCTGAGACATCTCCTCTGGCATTCCTCTTGATGCGGGTTACTTTTGTATAATTGTATGCCCTTCCTTTTGCCATGCATCCATCATTGATCAGGCGCAGAACAAGTCTTGCATCATCCACCTGGGCATCTTTAAACCCCATGGAGCCTGTTAAATATTTTTGGCGGATCTGGGGGATGAGTTTTATGGTCTGCTCTTTTGAATATTCCCTGTGCTGTTTTTCTTTGGCCATGATGCTGTAAATGGAAAGACCAATATTCATGGAAACCATTGACGGGCCAAAATCCTTGAACACCGGCATTACAAAATCCAAAGGATTCACAAGACCGGCATAGGTTTTTAATAATTTTTCCCTTTCCTTGACAGCCGCGCGGGTTAAAAAAAATCTTCCCTGTTTTAAATATCGCAAACCGCCATGGACCATTTTGGATGTGCGGCTGGAAGTTCCCCAGGCAAAATCCCGGCCTTCCAGAAGAAGGGTTTTGATTCCCATTTTTGAAGCTGTATTGAAAACACCTGCACCGGTAACGCCGCCGCCAATCACCACAAGGTCAAATGTTTCTTGAGTATCACTTATTTCCATGGGTATTTATCCATAAATTATGTGTGTATTCCATGATATGCTTCACCACTTTTTCAGCAGCATCTTCTCCCATGGGAATGGCTTTTTCCAACTCGGCATAATAGGTAAAGCTGGCATTCCTGGCCATTTTATCCTGGAAATAAACCTTGCTTAATGCTTCATACAGGGGGGTGAAATCATTTAAAATCAACTGAAATACCGAATTTTGTGTTGCCCTTACAATAGTCATCTGAAGACCCCAGTCAAAATCAGCCACTTTATCTGCTTCATCTGCCAGATCTTTGTATTTTTCAAGATAATCAGCAACAATTACAGGATTTCTTTTCACCGCCTGCCTGGCAATCCCCGGCATCATGGTGGTGCGGACTTCCAAAAGATTTGAGACCAGATCAGAGGAAAGCTGTTTGCCAAAACAGGCCAAAGATTTTAATGTGATCAACCCTCCCTCTTTAAGATAATCATTAACAATGGTGGGTTTGCCATGCCTGATGGTTACCCAGCCTTCCCTTGACAGGCGCTGGAGCGTCTCTCTTAATGTGGGCCTGGTGACCCCCAGTGCTGTTGAGAGCATTCTTTCCGCAGGCAGAGCTTCCCCAGGCTTGTACTTGGCATTTATTATTGCTGAAAGAAGTTGGTTTTCAGCAAATTGGGCTGGTTTAATCGGTTTTTGCATATCTGTTTTTAAGTCCACAAAACTGGTTTATAGAATTATCAACTGGTAAGAGGTCATACCAGTTGATAATTTTTTTATCAAGAATTAATTTTAAAAAAAGCCATCTTAAAAATATATCCCCTTTCAATTCGTGATCTTATCTGATCTCCCCCTGATACGGTTTCAATCCCCCATATATATTTACCGAAGGAACGGGCAAGTTCTTAGAATAATGGCTTTTTAAATTTGGACATATCAATAATAAGGAGATGGAGTCGAACCTTGATTTTTACATTAAGAGGCTTGCTAAAACAAATAGTAAAGGTCCCCAATTCATGCTTTTTCCCCTGGTGCATCTTTTGGTTTTGCGTGTAGGGGCACCCGGCTCAAAATCTATACAGCGAGGGAACAATGGGCAGAGTCGCTCCTTGCGGTCCTCTGCAACGATTGTTACAAAGCATTCGATGATTTGACGCCTCTTTCTGGCTTCATCTTTAGGCATGCCGTTGATTTCATGTATGCATCCCGATATAGCTTCTGGCAGGCCTATATCATGACCGCAATCTATAAATATCTGGATTGCGGTTTGTTAAGGCATTTAATGTTTTCATAAATTATATATCACAAATT
>JAAEMC010000058.1 GCA_024225895.1 Desulfobacteraceae bacterium
ACTGGGGTCCCAATTCATAGTAAACTGAGCCCCAATAATATCTTCGAAATTATCTTTATCAACGCCGGCGGTCCTGGAGCATAATTTTAATAAATCTTCTTTAAGTGCATAGACGTGGCCTTCCTTTTCAAGGATAAGAAGGCCATAGATAAGGCAGGCCATCAGCCTTTGTTCATCATTCTTATCAACACCGTTGGCCATGGCAATGGTATCAGCAATTATAAAGCCCACCTGGGGAATATCCCGGGCAATCAGATAAGGTTCTTTTTGTATGATATCCAATGCAGCGGATCCATAGGTTTTTAAAATGGCGGATGCATGGATGACGCCGATATTGTATTCAGTTAGGGTCTGCACGACCTTTCTGGCTGAGTGGTGTATATTCCAGGATTTTTCAATGAGTTCTTTTTTGGCCTTTCCAATACCGCGGATCTTCAATAATTGTTCAGGCTCGTTTTCAATGATGTTCAGGGTTTGCTCCTGAAAATGGTCTACAATGCGGTCGGCAAAATTTTGGCCAATTCCTTTGATGATGCCGGAACCAAGATATTTTCTTATGCCGGCTTCACTTGCCGGTAAAATAACTTCATAGGATTCGATTTTGAATTGATCCCCGTATTTGGGATGGGAAACCCATTTGCCGGTGACCCGAATACTTTCACCTTCGCTAACTCCTGCAAGGTATCCCACAATAGTGACAGGATCACTGGCCTCAATAACCTTTAACCTGCCCACGGTATAATGGTTTTCCGGATTCTGGTATGTCAGTCTTTCAAGGACACCTTTTATTGTGATCATTTATTATTCAAATTTTTAATGATCCATTGGGCAGTCGCATACAGATCTGCGCCAACAAAATCAGGGGTTATTCCTTTTGCTGTTAAAAGCTGTAAACTTTCGTGGCCATTTCCGGTTTTCACCAGAAGGCTCTTGCTGCAACCGGCATTTTTACCGCATTCAATATCTTTGGCACTATCTCCTACCATGCATGATAACGCAAGATCAATCCGGTGTTTTTCTAGTGCCTGGAAAATGAGTCCGGGTTTTGGCTTTCTACAGGTGCATCCTTCGTCAGGCCTGTGCGGACAAAAGAAAATGTCTTTGATCTGTCCGCCGGCCTTTTGGATGCCTTCCGTCATTTTATCAAATATGGATGACAATGTTTCAACTGAAGCCATCTTCCGATTGATTATAGACTGGTTGGTAATGATAATCACCTCAAACCCGTGCCGGTTCAAAAGTGCAATGGCTTCAGGGCTTCCATCAATAAAATGAAATTCAGAAGGTGTTTTGATATAGGCCTTGGAATCCTGGTTGATAACGCCATCCCGGTCCAGAAAAATAGTAAAATCCATGGTTTTTTATTACTCCGCAACGGTAAAACAATGGCCTAACGTATCGGTTACTTTATCCCTGAACCGTAAGGCATCTTTCAGATTGGTGAATTTTCCAATCCTTACCCTGTAAAAGGTGCCCCGATAGTCTGTATAGGTTACAATATGAGCATTGCTGTACGTCCGGGATAATTTGTTCCGATAGTTTTTAGCATTTTGCCGGATTTGAAATGCACCCACCTGTACGGTGAAATTCCCTTTCCAATAATCCACCGGTGAAAAGGAGGTAGGTTTTTTAGATGCTGTCGAATAGGTATTGGCACGTCCTAGGGCCACGATTTTAACAGGGGCGGTTCCAGGGCCCACAACACCAAGTTTTTTTGCACCTGTGTAGGATAAGTCAATAATTCTGCTCGCCACAAACGGGCCACGGTCATTGATTCTGACCATAATTTGCCGGTTGTTCTTTAGATTGTGGACCCTAACCCATGTGTTCATGGGAAGGGTTTTGTGGGCCGCTGTCATGGCATACATGTCATATCGTTCGCCATTGGAGGTTTTCCTGCCGTGGAACTTTTTACCATACCAGGATGCATATCCTTTCTGTGAAAAGCCTTCAGCACTGGCAATAGGCGTGTACCGTTGCCCCATAATAGTATATGGTTTTTGGGTGGCAGGTGTTTTTCCTGGTTTTTGATATGGTTTGGTTGGTTTTTTCGAAGTATCAGGCGGTATTTGATGGGGGGCGGGGGTGGTTTCAATTTTAGTGGAACATCCGAACATCACCAACGCGAATACGAGGAGCAACTGGCATATAAGTTTCAACAAAAATCTCCAATATTTATTTTCAAGGTGAACAATTCTATAGCCTTTAGTCAAAGACTTTCTTTAAGAGGTCTTCCATTTTATCGATAAAACAAAAATCAATAGACTCTTTCACATTGCCGGGAATATCTTCCATATCTTTTTTATTCCACAGGGGAAGGAAAATGGATTTGATGCCTGCCCTGTGGGCGGCAATGACTTTTTCCTTAATTCCGCCTACAGGCAATATCTCTCCACGAAGTGTGATTTCACCACTCATGGCAATCCGTTTTTTAACCCGTTTTCCGGAGATGAGCGAGACAAGAGAAGTCAGCATAGCCACCCCTGCTGAAGGACCATCTTTAGGAATGGCACCTTCAGGTACGTGGATATGAATATCATGCTCTTCATAAAAGGTTTCATCCAAATTAAGTTTTTTTGCATTGGACCTAATATAACTTAAGGCTGTATTTGCCGATTCCTTCATAACATCCCCTAATTGCCCTGTCAGGGTCAATCTCTGTGATCCTTTCATGGCCACGGATTCAATAAATAATATTTCACCCCCATGTGGTGTCCAGGCAAGACCGACCACAACTCCGGGTTTTGTGATGCGCAGTGCCAGGTCCGGCATAAAAACTTCAGGCCCCAGGTATTCATGGAGATTCTTTTGCCGGATAATGAGGTTTTCGGCCATTTCTTCGGCAATTTTGCTGGCAACCCCCCGGCACACAGACCCGATTTCCCGTTCCAGGTTTCGAAGTCCTGACTCCCTGGTGTAAGCGGAGATAATCTTTTTAACAGCTCCTGTGGTAATTTTGACCTGGGAAGCATTCAGGCCATTGGCTTCTCTTTGTCTCGGGATTAAATACCGGGTAGCGATTTTCAGTTTTTCATCTTCTGTATAGCCGTTCAACTCAAGCACTTCCATCCGGTCTCGCAATGGTGCCGGAACAGTATGCAGGACATTGGCCGTGGTCAAAAACATTACGTTGGAAAGATCAAAGGGCACATCAAGGTAATGGTCTGAAAATGTAAAATTTTGTTCAGGGTCCAATACCTCCAAAAGAGCAGATGACGGATCCCCGTGGTAGGAGGAGCTCACCTTATCAATTTCGTCCAGCATAAAGACAGGATTGTTTTTTCCCGCTTTTCTTAAATTTTGAATGATTCTTCCGGGCAGGGCACCGACATAGGTCCTTCTATGGCCCCTTATTTCCGCTTCATCCCGTACCCCTCCCAGGGCAATTCGGACAAATTTGCGGCCAAGGGCCCTGGCAATGGATCTTCCAAGGGAGGTTTTGCCGGTTCCTGGCGGTCCTGCAAAACAAAGGATCGGCCCTTTGGAATCTTTTTTTAATTTACGGACAGCCAGATATTCCAGTATTCTTTTCTTGGGTTTTTCAAGACCATAGTGGTCATTGTTCAATACTTTTCTGGCTTTGGCAATATCCAGATGGTCTTTGGATGTTTCATTCCAGGGCAATTCAGTCAGCCAGTCAAGATAGGTTGAGGATACGACATATTCCGATGAAGAAGGATGCATTTTTGCAAGACGGTCCAGTTCACGTTCCGCTTCTTTCACCGCTTCTTCCGGCAACTCTTTTAAACTAATTTTGTCCCGGTATTCCTTGATCTCGACACTTTCATCATTTGTTTCGCCGAGTTCTTCTTTAATGGTTTTCAGTTGCTGACGCAGGTAATATTCCCGTTGGCGCTTGTCCATATCCTCTTTGACCTGGGATTGGATTTTAGATCCCATTTCAAGAATTTCAAGCTGGTCATTAACCAGGCGGGTAACTTTTTTTAAGCGCTTGTTGACATCCAAAAGTTCAATGACCTTTTGCTTTTCCTTGACAGGGGCATTGATGGTGGATGCCACCATGTCTGCCAGAACATCGGGTTCCTGAAGGGATTTGATCATGTGTCCCATTTCAGAAGGAAGGCCTGGTGACAGATCCACAATCTTCTCATATTGTTCCACAATATTTGCCATCATTGCTCTGTTTTCTTTATTCCGCAAGGCATTGATGCTGCCCATCACCTGGATTTTGGCATGCATATAGGGTTTGCCATGAAGATAATCAACCACTTTGAAGCGGTTCAGGCCCTGGATAAGCAGCTGGGCCTTTTCCTCTTCCATTTTAGACATTCGCAGAATCATGGCAACTGTACCGAATCTGAAGAGATCCTCAGAAGTGTGTTTTGAATCAATGTCGGACCTTTTGGACAGTAGCAAACCAAGCATTCGGTTACCGGCCATGGCTTCATCAATGAGTTCAATGGCCTCTCTCTGGATCAGAACAAGGGGAAGGACCATTTTGGGAAATAAGTTGGTATCAACAATGGGTAGAATGGGTATTGTTTTGGGTATGTTATCCGATGTTATTGTGTTTGAGGGATGTCTGAGATCATCCATTATTATTCAATTCCTTTTGGAATCTTTGCCTAACCAAATTCAAAGGAGATATTTCGCCTGATATTTTCTTCAAATAGTTTCCCCAATGTTAACTCTAAAAATCCGTTTGAAAATGCAGCAGACACCTTTTCAATATCAATGATACTAGGAAGATACAAGACCCTTTCAAATTTTCCGAATTGTATTTCGGCAAGCCTGTATGTGGCGGTCCTGTTCGGTTGGCAGGTTTCCCGTGTTCCGGAAATTTTTACCGCCTTACTGCTGACTTCGATTACAATGTCTTCTCTTGCTGTTCCGGCAAGTGCTGCCTGGATGATTATCTCTTTTCGGGTTTCAAATATATCCATATGGGGTTTCCATACTCTTTGGGAAAAACAGAACATTGGATTGACGGATTGAAACATCTCTTCAAAAGATTTTTCTTGTGTTGAGTGGGCTTCAATGTTACCGCCAAATCGAATCTCAATATGCTTCATATAAACTCCTGATGACCTGTTAAATCAATCATTACATCATTTGATTAAAATACCATTTGGCTGAAATATTGTAAAGCTCGTATTCTAAAAACTGTAATGAGAGCTATGTAGCTGATTATTTCAATTGCTTTTTATAGCGATTCCCAAAATAAAGTTCCTAAAAACATAATAGATTAATGGAATCGCCTTTGAGCAAATCGATTGTG
>JAAEMC010000059.1 GCA_024225895.1 Desulfobacteraceae bacterium
TCAGCTAAAGCATTATACTGATCATCTCCTAAAATCCCTCTTCTTTTCTTGAGCGATTCAACTTCCTTGGGCAAACCAATTTTGCAATAAACTTTCAAAAGCTCATCCATTTGGGAAGAAGTAAAAACACTATTTTTGCTAATCAACGCATTAAGCAGCCTTCTGCCTTTTCCACTCTCAGCAAATGCTAAAACCTTTTTAAACAAATCTTCATTCTCCATAAAACCGCAATTAAATCCATTTTGTGAACAACCGGGATGACATTCACAAGTCCTTTCCTAAAAAAAAATAATTATCTCCGGTTAAAAACAGCATTCCATAAAAGACTTGGCAGCCCTTGCCCCTCTTTGTACACCCTGCCTTCAAGCAGCATTTTTTCAACCTTTAATTGATAGAGATCTTCTTTGTTCATTGCAAGGGGGTTCTGGTCTAAGACAACCATATCTGCTCTTTTCCCCTTTTCCAGAGTTCCCCTGTCTTTGTCATCAAAACTTGACCACGCTGTTTCATAGGTGAACATTTTCAAGGCTTCCATAATGCTGACAGACTGGGAGGAATTAAAATGATTGCAGGCCGCATATATCGCATATGAAGGCTCCGGCAATGTCACAGGTGCATCTGATCCGCCGGAAACGTGAATACCGGCATCAAGCAAGGTCCTTAAAGGTGTCATATTTTGGACACGATCCCCTAAAATATCCTGCAGATAGGAAAGGGGCTCCAGGTTGCAGTGAATCAAGGCAGGCTGCAAAGCCACACCGATATCATGTTCCGCACAGGTTTCAAGTCCCTTTTGGGTGATTAAAGAAGCATGGATAATACCGTGGCGGTGATCTTTTCTGGGATTATTTTTCAAGGCCAATTTAAAGGCATTCACTGCCTGTTCAAAGGCAGCATCCCCAATGGCATGAAGCTGAATTTGAAGGCCTTTGTCATGGGCCTGTTGTACAAAATCGTTCATAGTTTCATCCGGGTAAAAAAGAATGCCTTTGTTGCCGGGATCATTTTGATAAGGCGCCAAAAGAGCTGCATCAACCGAGCCGAAACATCCATCCAGGGCCGTGGCAAAGCAACCGCCGATCCTGGGAAGTTTTCTTTTTAAAACCTTTTTGACATCCATGGTCTGGAAAAAAAGACGCATGGCAAAGGGATTTGCAAGCCCGCCTGAGACAAATCTCACCAGGTCAATATCCAGATCAAATGGGAACCCGACCCCTTCCACCGGGTGAATCAGCGAGATGCCCTGGGATGCCATTTCATCCACTGCAGCCAGCATATATTTTAAAAGGGAAACAATGGAGACTTTAGATGAGATATGATCGGTTGCCGCAAAAAAAGCTTCCTGAAAAAGCTGGCCCGTATCAGCATTAAACCCTCGAAGCTGTTGGAACTTCTTTGGTAAAATCGCCAGCATGGCTGAATTGATAACACTGGCATGGCCGTCATATTTTACCAGCATCACGGGTCGTTTTTTTTCTATTTTATCCAGCTCCTTTCTTGTGATCATTCTTTTTTCCCGGACACTATGGGCGGAAATACCGAAGCCGAGTACAATTTTAATTGCGCTTTCCCGGACATAGTTTGAAATAATCTGCTGTAGATGATCGAAATCTTTGGCCTCCCTTACATCCAAAGTAGATGAAAACAGGGCATGGGAAGTAAAATGAAGGTGGGAATCCGTAAAACAGGGAATCAATGCCTTTTGTCCCAGATCAATGGGGTCGGTTTTTTTATACTTTTCATCCAATTCATTTCCGGTAAAAACTATTTTGCCATTCTCTTCCACCAGATATTGGCTGACAGTGTCCTTCTGATCACAAGTAATTATCGTGCCTTTATAGACTTTCATGGGTGTTCCCTTTATGCTTCCAACTTGTTTTTAATTTGGCTCAACAGTTCTATAAACGCTCTTACATGTCTTTCTTTGGTCCTTAAACCCGATACTACATGTCGCAAGGTCAGCTTATCATCCAGCTTGGTATGGGATATGAAAAATTTGCCTGTTTCATTTATTTTATCCATGAGTTGCTGATTGAATTCATCAATATCTGCATCATTTTTGGGCAGTGCTCTAAAGCAGACGGTGCTTAAGGGCTTTGGTGCTAAAATTTCAAATCCGAGATCATTTTCAATAAAATCATAGAATATTTTTGAATACTTAATGTGATTTCTGATGGTCTGCTTTAAAAAATCCACACCATAATATTTTAA
>JAAEMC010000060.1 GCA_024225895.1 Desulfobacteraceae bacterium
TAAGCGAGCTTTGGAACCTGGCAGCAAGGTTGACACGATCATCTGATTGATATGAAAACCAGATTTTCATACTTTCTTTTTATATGTCAAATGAAGGATGTAAGACACATATAACCTTAATTATTGAAGGAGAAGCGTAAGATGAAAGAAACAAAAATTACGACAGCAGTACTTTTCATTACCGCATTTTTCATGTGCATCGTTGTATCTGGCATGGGAACCAATCTATTTGCAGGCACATCCAAGGTTAAATTCGGCCACGTGGCGCCGCCTTTCCACGGCCAGGCCAAAGGGATCGATGCCTTTTCCGCCTATGTTAAAGAGAAAACAAACGGTAAAATAGATATTGCCACCTTCCCTTCAGGGCAGCTTGGCGGAGAACGCTCAATGGCTGAACAGGTGCAATCGGGCACCTTACAGATTGCGGCTTTAACCACAGCAGTACTCCAAAATTTTGTCCCTGAAGGCGCAATTTTGGACATGCCCTTTATTTTCCCCAACCGGAAGACTGCCTATGCAACACTTGACGACCCTGAAGTCCAGGAAAAAATATTTTCCTATTTCCCTAAAAAAGGATTCATAGCCATTGGCTGGACAGAAAACGAAATCAGGGACTTTACCAATAACAAGCGGCAGATTCGAACCCCTGCAGATATCAAAGGACTCAAGGTCAGGGTAATGAACTCCCCTGTCTACCTGGACACATTCAAGCAGTTAGGTGCATCCCCCGTGGCCATTCCGTTTCCCGAAACCTATAATGCCCTGCAGACCGGCGTAATCGATGCCCAGGAAAATCCCATCCTAACTTCTGTGCTCATGAAATTTACCGAAGTGACCAAACATGTCACCAGAACTCAGCATTGTCTGACCGAATGCATAATTGTTGTAAGTATGGATTATTGGGAGAGCCTTTCCGCCGGGGAAAAAAAGATATTTAAAGAAGCAGCAAAAGTGGCCATTGACACTAACCGCTCCGTCAATGCCGGCCTTCACCAAGCATTGCCCAAAAGCAATATCTCCATTGCAGATTATGCCAAACAGAATAATATTGAAATCATAGAACTCACTGTTGCCGAGCGCGAAGCCTTCAGAAAAGCCATGACACCGGTTTGGGATAAATACCGTAAAAAGATCGGTAATGATCTTTTTGATTTCATGCTGACAAAAATAAAGAAACACCAACAATAAGCATCCCCTCCCAACAGGGCTGTATTTGAGAAGTTTTCAGCCCTGTTGACTGTTTTTAGACACCAAAGAGGAACTTTTACCATTGAAAAAGATTCTTGATCTTATTGACCGGGTTGAAAATTTTACCCTGGTCTGGACCATACTGGCCTTGGCTATCATTGGTTTCGTTCAGGTCATTGCCCGGTACGTCTTTAACATTAGTTTTACATGGTATGAAGAACTGGGAAGGTATTTAGGCGTTTTTATAGCGTTTTTAGGGGGTGCCATCGGAGTAAAAACCGGCAGCCATTTCACCATGGACTTGATTGTAACCCACCTTGGCAAACGATGGCAGAACATTGTCAGCACCCTGACCGCTGGAATGTCCTGTACATTTTTCTTGTTGGTGGCCTGGTATTCCTGGAAAATTGTCCTGAGGATGTATGGGTATGGCACCACCTCTCCGACCATGCAGATCCCCATGTATATCGCATACCTGCCAATTCCCGTTTTTTCCATGGTCATGGGGTTCAGGCATATCATAAAAGCATTGGGATATCTCTTAAAGGCATTTGAAACCTTTGAAGAAAAGGGGAATGCTTTATGATACTTACCATCTGCATCTGCTTTTTCACCCTGCTGATATTAGGGGTTCCCATTGCGGTCATTCTTGGTATCACAACAACAGTTTCATTGGTTTTCTTTTCAGACACCCCTTTGCATATCATCACACAGCAATTATTTAATGCACTGGATAAGTTTGTCCTGCTTGCCATTCCTTTTTTTATTCTGGCAGGTGCCATAATGACCCGCGGCGGCATTGCACGAAAACTAATCGCTTTTGTCAATGCCCTTGTAGGATGGTTTCCCGGCGGCCTTGCCGTAGCCGGAGTTTTGGCGTGCATATTTTTTGCCGCCATTTCAGGATCATCCCCCGCCACGGTAGTGGCTATCGGTTCCGTTATGATCCCTGCCCTAATGAAGGCAGGCTATGGCGAAAAATTCTCATTGGGGTTGATCACTGTTTCCGGCTCCCTGGGAATTGTGATCCCGCCGTCTATTCCCATGATCCTGTATTGTCTTGTGATGAATGTCTCTGTGGCTGAGATGTTCCTGGCCGGTGTACTCCCTGGACTTTTGATCGGAGCAGCACTTATCGCCTACACTTTGGTGATTGCCAAAAAGAACAACTGGCGGATTGAAACCGAAGTATCATTTACTCAAATAATCCAGACTGCAAGAGACGGTATCTGGGCACTTTTGCTGCCGTTCGTTGTGTTGGGAGGCATTTATTCAGGAGTTTTCACCCCCACGGAGGCGGCGGCAGTCAGCGTGGTATATGCCTTGTTTGTGGAAATGTTTATATATAAGGAATTTAAGGTTACAGAAATCACATCCATATGCAGGGAAGCTGCCATACTTTCCGCTTGTCTTTTATTTATCCTTTCCTGCGCCATGACCTTTATCTGGCTGTTGACGGCTGAGCAGATTCCCCAGCAGCTGGCCGACATTATTATCCGTCACATCAACAGCCCCTGGATGTTCCTTTTAACAGTCAATATTCTGTTTTTGATTTTAGGGTGCTTTATGGACGATGTCAGTGCCATGCTGATCCTGGCCCCGATATTTTTAGAAACTTTAAACCGGTACGGCATTGATCTGGTCCATTTTGGGGTAGTCATGGTACTTAATATCCAGATGGGCATGCTCACCCCTCCCTTTGGCCTGAACTTATTCGTATCCTCAGGTATTACAGGCAAATCCCTGACCACCATTGCAAAGGGGGTATTACCATTTCTTGCCATCATGCTCCTTTGCCTGCTGCTGGTCACATATATTCCCTGGATCTCTCTTGTACTGCCTGATTTACTGCTTCGTTAAAGGATGGAAAATCTATGCTGGATATAAAGATAAAAAACCAATTAATTGAGGTTGTAGGACAGAACCGGTATCTCGACCGTAAAGAAGAACTTGCTTGTTTTTCATATGATGCCTTTATCAAAGAAGCCATGCCGGATGCTGTGGTATTTGTCCAAACCGCAGATGAAGTCGCACGGATCTTAAAAGTCGCAAGTGAACATAAGGTCCCTGTCACCGGCAGAGGAGCCGGAACCAGTGTGTGTGGGGCCCCTATTCCTGTTAAAAACGGCATTGTTCTATGCTTTTCAAAAATGGACAAGATCATTGAAATAAATACGGCTGACAGATATATTGTTGTCGAACCCGGCGTGGTGAATGCTGATATTCAGAATGCTCTTGCACCTTCCGGGTTTTTCTATCCCCCGGATCCCGGCTCCATGAACACCTCCACCATCGGCGGCAATATTGCCCAGAACGCAGGTGGACCCAGGTGTTTGAAATATGGAGTCACCATGGATTATATTTTAGGAATGGAAGTGGTGCTGGCCTCTGGTAAAATCGTTAAATTCGGCAGCAAAAACATCAAGGATGTTACCGGATATAAACTTTGCTCACTTTTTTGCGGTTCTGAAGGCACATTAGGCCTTGTAACCCAGGTGATCCTGAAAGTTCTTCCCATTCCCGAAACTGTTAAAACCATGCTGGTAACCTTTGGCAAGCTTGACCATACAGCCAGAGCAGTATCGGATATAATTGGCTCTGGTATCCTGCCGGCGGCCATGGAACTCATGGATAAGATGACAGTCAATGCCATTGAGGACAGTTCCCATCTCGGCCTTGACCGGAAGGCTGAAGGTACCTTGCTCATTGAAATAGACGGGGTGAAAGAAGCTTGCGAAAAAGAGATGGACAATATCATTGAACGGGTAAAAAAACAGGGTGCTCTGGATATACAATATGCTCAGACCCCCGAAGACAGGGAAAGGTTGTGGACTGCCAGAAGATCTGCATACGGTGTATTTGCCAAATTGGCCCCGGATATACTTTCCGAAGATGTCACCGTACCGGTGAGCAAGGTCCCTGTAATGATAAAAAGGATAAATAAAATTGGGGAGCGCCATGGCCTTAAGATCGGAGTTCTGGCCCATGCCGGGGACGGGAACATGCATCCTTTAATACCGGCAGACCGAAACAATAAAGAAGAATGGGTACGGGTTGAAAAGGCTTTTGATGAAATTTTTCATGCTGCCGCAGAACTGGACGGTACATTGTCCGGAGAACACGGCATCGGTCTTGCGAAATCCGATTACCTGCCCCTGGTGATGAATAAAGATACCATAGAACTGATGTCACGGATCAAACATGCGGTTGACCCGGATAATATTTTGAACCCCGGAAAA
The DNA here is from genome assembly GCA_024225895.1 of Desulfobacteraceae bacterium. Classification (GTDB taxonomy): domain Bacteria; phylum Desulfobacterota; class Desulfobacteria; order Desulfobacterales; family Desulfobacteraceae; genus JAAEMC01. Next base: position 4,428 of record JAAEMC010000060.1, read on the forward strand.
TTTGTATGAATCAGAAAACACTTCAAAACTGTGGAAAATGCGGATTGTGCCTGAATGCCTGCCCGGTTTACAAAATATTAAAAGAGGAGCAGGCCTCGCCCAGGGCACGCCTGCAGTTAATTAAGGCCTTTGAAGAAGACAGGCTTCTGTCCTCCCCATTATTAAAGGAAATTATCTCCAAGTGCCTTATGTGCGGATCATGCACCGGCGCATGCCCCTCTGGCATCGATCATTATTCCCAGTTCATGGAGATGAGGCAGAAAATGGCAAAAGACCATGTGGAGAACCCAATGGTTAAAAGCATGATCTGGCTGCTTTCCCAGGAATACCGGACCCGGTTGGGTGCGAAAATGGCAAAACTGGGACAAAAGCTCGTGCCGGAACGGTTCAAGGAAAAATATGGATTGGGAAACATACCTTTAAAGCGCCTGCCTGAATTCAACATCACACCATTTAGAGAGGCTGCAGAAGAAACCATATCCCATGGTTCAAAGCCCGCGGGTACTATTGTCTATTTTACCGGATGCGCTACCAATTATCTTTATGATGATACCGGCTTTTCCACGCTCCGGATTTTAGAACACATGGGATACCGGGTTATCATCCCTAAAAAACAAACCTGTTGTGGTATCCCATTGCTTTTCCATGGCGCGCAAAAGGCTGCTAAAAATAATATTGTGACCAATATCAATGCCCTGGATCTTGACGCTGCAGATACGATTCTGGTGGATTGCGCCACATGCGGGACAGCTCTAAAGCATGAATATCCTCTGTTCACTGAGACATTGGGGCTGGATAAAACAAAGGTGGAAAAAATCGCTTCAAAAGTGGAAGACATTATGTCTTTTATCCAGAAAAGATTCCATTTGTTATCCTTTACAAAAGATTCAATTGAAAAAGTAAAAGCCACTTATCATATTCCCTGCCACCTGAAAAACAGCTTCGGCTCGCATGAACAGGCCCAGACCCTATTAAACAGACTACCTTGTATTGTCTATTCCCCTGCAGATAATGCTGACCAATGTTGCGGCGGAGGAGGATCATTTTTCTATGAATATCCTGAAATATCAAAACAAATGGTTACAAAAAAGATAGAGGGTGTGAAAGCCACCCTGGCTGACATTTGGTTAACAGATTGCCCTGTTTGCAGAATGAATCTTGCGGGCAATATGGAAGAAAAAAACGAACTACAGGTGGTTCATCCTGTAAAAGTAATTGCACCATTTTTAAACTAAATTATGAAAATAAAACTTGAAAAAGGTAAAACCGCCATTGAGCTGGACATTGACGACAACAAGATTTTAGACATTATTATTGGCAAAGAAGTCCCTGCCTTGAGCCATGAAACTGTTAAAGAAATCATATCCCAAGGTGTTGCCGCCCATCTACCCGGGGAGATTCAAAAAAAAAAAAAA
>JAAEMC010000061.1 GCA_024225895.1 Desulfobacteraceae bacterium
GGATGATTTGGAGGCTGTGGAAGTAGAATTTAGGTATGCTGGATCATTTTCGGTCAATATGGCAAAACCATTGACAAAATTTTTAGATTTTTCAGGAATTTGAGTATCTGGTTCAAGCTTTTAAGGAAGTTATAGCCTGATTTTTATGCTGGCTTCATTGCGTGGTAGTGCCATCATTTATTGTGCGAATAGTAAAGGGATTGCTGCTGAACACTCGTTTTGCCGGTGGGTGGAAAAGAACATCTATGAGCCGGGTATTTCATGTCCTAAGATACTTTCACCAGCCATTGTTGACTGAATCTGCATTTCCTATAACCTGTCGATTAAATCTTTCAGCCGCTCAGGGTCTATTCCTATCAAGCTATTCATATTGATTTGAAATAATTGGGATTCATAGTCTGGGAGATATCCGCCTTCACCCTTCCCGTCGCCGTCGCAGTCCAAGTAAATTCCGTCGCTGGACTTTATGGTGCCTCTAAGCAGCATTTTATAATACCCGTCGGCAAAGGGTGCGCCACTGACCCAGGTTATAAAATTGGGTCTGACACGAACCACATTGTTTTGTGTGGATGCATCCAGCCAGAAATGGTTCTCATTTTTTTTGATCATCCGGATGTTAAAATTTTCCTGGACAGTAGAGGCATCAATGTTTTTGTTAAACTTGACCACAGCAACCAGGCGCGGTGTATTGTTAAAAACCACCTTTTGAAAGATAACGCCCTTAACCCTGAAGGCGTTCGGAACGGCAAGGACGGCTTTGGTTCCTTTGTGCACACGGTCATCGACGCGAGTGCTTGTGGAAGTGGAACTGGATTTGGATAAAACCAACGGGCAAGAGCTGATGACAAAGACAACAACAATAAAGACAAACTTAAAAAGTTTCATTGTTTACTGAATATGTGGCTTTCCAAGTCATTTATAAACATGTATCAATAACCACTTTTAAAAGTGAGATGACAAGAAATGCCTGACGAATTAAA
>JAAEMC010000062.1 GCA_024225895.1 Desulfobacteraceae bacterium
AAAATTAAAAAATATCTGAAGATTTTAAAGTGGTGTGCTGCCAATAATCCCAGATATTACCAACCCTGGTATCAGGTGGCCCAAGGGGAGTTTTTAAGGATCAAGGGCGATCTTGACAAGGCCGGGGATTGTTTCCAAGCCGCTCGCAAGGCATTGGAAAAAGATCCGGATGCTCTGTATGTAAAAGCCCTGGTGCTGGAAAAATTAGGCCGGATTAATGAAGCGAAGAATGATATCCAGGGAGCAGAAAAATTCTTACAGGATGCTGTGACTCTTTACCGGCAGTGGGGGCTGAAATGGAAACACGGTCTTTTTGATGCCGATGAAACCGATGTGTCTGAAACAGACAACTCAATTGACAATGCGATGGATGTGATTTCCCCTCCACCGTCCCCATCAGGCCAAACAGTGCCGAAGGATGATCTTGAAAACATCCTTTTCAGAATTTATGATATCAGCCATGCCGAGGCAGTCCATGCGGTGGTTCTCAATGCCCGGCAATGGCAAAGCCAGGTGTCTGTGGCCAACGATTCTGTCCTGCGGCCGTCTATTTTAGTGGACCTCCCCCAGCAAATGCTCAGTTTTGCTTCGGCAGCCGGAAAGGCGACCAGGGCAACGGCCAATGATTTAGAAGAGGATTTTTTTGATACGGCCTATTTTTTTAAACATAAGCCTGAATCTCTGGTCGTGGTCCCTGGCGGAACGGATAAAGGGATCTGTATTGAAAACCCAGAACAGGATTTGAATATGGATGCCATCAACAAACTGGCGGAACAAGTTTTTAAAAGACTTAAACCTCAGGCGGATGCCGATCCGGACCTACCGGAAAAAGATACCCAAGAATTGTTGCAGCTTAAAGCCTGCTGTCAGAAGCTGAAATACCATAT
>JAAEMC010000063.1 GCA_024225895.1 Desulfobacteraceae bacterium
CAAAAACAACTCTCGTTTTTCCATGGTTTTTTTAACAACAAGCCTAAGTGCTTCCATATCAAAGGGCTTTAAAATATAGTCATCAGCACCTTTTTTCATGGCTGAAACAGCCGTGTCAATCGTACCGTAAGCCGTAATAATAATAAACAGGATATTGGCATTATACTTCTTTGTGGCCTTCAGAAGCTCCATTCCATTAATACCAGGAAGTTTGAAGTCTGATATAACCAAGTCGAATTGAGTGTTTTTGATCTTTTCAAGGGCTTTTTCGCCAGAGTCAACTGATTCTGTTGCATAACCCTCTTTTGAGATAACATGCAGCAATCCCTGATTCATCTTTTGATCATCTTCAACAATTAAAATCTTGTATCCTTTCATAGGATCTCCCATTCTATGATGAAAAACTATTCAGTTGGTAATTCAAGGGTAAACACTGTGCCAGGGTTGATTGAGTCGTCGCCGGTTGAACTGATTACTTTGATATCTCCACCCAATTTTCTTGCCATCTCATAGCTGATAAAAAGACCGAGACCTGTTCCTTTCCCTTGTTTTTTAGTTGTAAAAAACGGGTTGAATATTTTGATAAGTTCATTCTTGGGAATTCCTGATCCTGTATCTGCAATTTCAATTTTTATAGTTTTTAAAACCGGTACATAGCGGGTCTTTAATTTTAATATCCCTCCATCCGGCATGGCTTCACTGGCATTTGCAACAAGATTTGTCAATATGGCCTGTAGAGTACTGGCATCTGCTTTGATATCCGGCATATTGTTTGCAAGTTCTTTTTCTACTTTGATTTTGTTAGATGTACAATGGGGTCCGGCGATACGCATCAGTTTTGTCAGAGTTTTATTGACATCCGTTGTTTGCGCATCGTTTTGAGTATGACGGGAAAAATCAAGAAGGTTTTTTATGATTTTACTTCCTTGTCTGACTTCATCAACTACTGTTGAAAGTCTTTGCTGAATTATCTTATTTTCGGTTCCGGATTC
>JAAEMC010000064.1 GCA_024225895.1 Desulfobacteraceae bacterium
ATCTGAAAAAGAACTATTGGAATCCAACCGGTTTATTATCAATATTATCAAGTAGCCGGTATGAAAATAGAGGTTATGTCCAAATGGCCAGGACTGCTGCCACCCTTGCCATAAAGCGGTAATTGAGCGGGGCAGATTTTTTGGCCACTGATACCATGTTTTCACCATATCCCAGACTGGCATCCACAACTTTTGCACCCTGGGATGTAAGACCGACGGAAATATCGTCTGCCGTATACAGCCTCTCGAGCTGACTTTTTTTACCCAATGTGTTTTTGAGAAACCGGACACTTTGAATAAGGTAAGAATTGGTGGTTGACGTAACGATCATCTTACCGCCGGGTTTCACCACCCGACAGATCTGGGCCAGTATCTTTTCAGGATCTGCATAATAGGGTAATACGCCCATACAGACCACCAGGTCAAAATCATCATCTTTGAACGGCAAAGCGTCTGCCGAACTTCTCACCGGTTTCAACCCCTCTCCTGCTGCCACCTGCAGCAACCCTCCGGAAATATCCACTCCCCACACTTCATTTTCTTTTGCCAACTGCCGGGTCATCAATCCGGTGCCGCATCCGATATCCAGTATGGATTTTGATTTTGTCTTACTGAAATCCACCCAGCTTTTAAAAATATTCAGCCGGGGAAGATAAGAGGCATCTGTGGCATAGCCGCAACTTCTGGCGCTTCCCTTATACTTGACAGCCTCCTGGTCATAAAGCTTTGCCAGGGTATCCATCTTTTCCGGGGAAAGACGGCTCTGGGATAAAAAATCCGGAATCCCTTGGACCACGGGATATGTTTTTTCACATGCCTTACACTGAACATGACCGTCAGAGAGATCCAGCTTACCGGCACAGGAGGGGCAAATACATTTTTCAATCATCTTTGTTCACCATTTACTTGGGGTGTCTTTTCTCTTTATTTAAATCCATCCGGCAGCAGCTATCAAATATAATCATAGGCCTTGAGCATGGGCAAAAGCACCGGCCCCATCAGCTCAATCTCTGAAGGGGTTAATTCCTGTTCCCATTTGTTATAATTCTTTTTCATCAATTCAGGGATATCATTGATAAATTGGCCGGTCATGGGATAGTCAAAGAGAGACAGAATATCGGACAGGGTCTTTTCCGTGTCAGTCAAAAGCTGCTCATACCTGACTTCTATTTTCCGGTTCCTGGGCAAAAGATCCCAGTAATTTCTGACTGCTTCCACTGATGAACGCCATTGCATGGCATTGAATTCAATAACTGAACGGTCACTTAAAAACCGGCCCCAATCCTTGAACCGCGGACCCCACCCCACATTGCCCTGCCATCGTGATTTGTTCAGGTATTTATATGGATTCAGAGAAAAGGATTGTTCAAACTCATGGAGAAGGGCCAGGAGTTTAAATCTTAAAATCGGCTGTCTTGCCAGCATATTTCCAGCAGTCTTGAACAGAGTGAAAAAATCCTTGTTTTCAACCATCTTGCGCCTTTTTTCCCATTCCTTTTTGATGGACAAGGTCACATCCCTGCCATCCCTGACAATGTGAATCCAGTATGCTTCGGGAAAAACCTTTGCCACCAGGGGGATGTTAAAGGAGTGGCCCGGTGATTTATCCAGGACCAGGGGTCTGGTGCTTTTTTGTGAAAAAATGGAAAATTCTTGGCGGATATTTCTGATCGTACGGTCTGACAGATCGCTTTCATTCCAGACATCGCTCTTATCTGCATTAAAATATTTTTCCCATATATAGTAGGGCTCATAAAATTCCGCAATCTTTGGATGACAGCTTAAGATATTTTCCAGGATGGTGGTGCCGGAACGGGGAGATCCTATCAGGAATGCAACTTTCATGGCTGGGTCATCTATCTTCTTTCTGGTCTTTTGACGGTTGTTCCACTTTGTAGTTGGTCAGGGCAATTTCCTGGACCAGTTTTTCAATGTTCCGCTGCATTTTTTCCATTTTGGTACTTATATTAAATAGCAGGGCAAAGAGGATAAAGACCGCAACCAGCAAAACAAAAATAATCCGGTTTTCCATATGCGCAAACCGGGTGGCCCAGTTCAAAAGTCCTGGGAACAGGCTGAAAAACCCGGCACAGCCCCACAAAAACATCCAGACCAAAGCCGCCCGGATACCGGTTCTTTCATTTTTCAGACGGTTCAGGATGTAGCCGATCATACAGATGGCGGCAAAAACAATAAATAATGAAATGGGTGTAATTTTCATAATCACCTTTTAAATATTACGGTATGATTTATCCACCAGTACCTTTGTGATGGCTTTAATAATACCAAAACCATACCGGACAAGCCCTTTGTAGGAAGCCCCTTTTGCCCGGGCTTTCATGGTAATGGGGACTTCCTCCACCTTGAGCCCTGCCTTTGCAAAACGCATAAACATTTCTGCGGCCAGGTACTGGGGTTCGATCATGGTGTCCAGGATATTTTCCACCTGGGACAGGGACGCCACCCTAAATGCCCTGAAACCGCACATGGCATCGGTCATGGTATATCCGGACAGCTTGTTGATTATCCATGTGAAATGGGGCAAAAAGGTCTTCCTGAAAAACGGGGCTGTTTTATAATTGCTGCCCAGAATCCGTGACCCCACCACGATATCTGCTTCAGAAGACTGCATTTTTTCTATAAACTTTGGAATTTCATCCGGGTCATGCTGTCCGTCTGCATCCAGAAATACAATGCAGCCGTCCCTGTGTTCCCAAAAATTAACAATGCCTTTGATGCCGGTAATAAATGCATGGCCCTGCCCCATATTGATGGGGTTTCTTATCACCCGGGCGCCAAAGGACTCTGCCACGGCCTTGGTATTGTCTGTGGAGCCGTCATCTACGATAAAGACATCCATCTCTTTGGGAATTTTTTGAAGGATCGAGGGCAGGATCAGGCTTTCATTGAGTGCTGCCATGAGAATCGCAATTTTCATTGGTTTACCCCCTTTTCCTGCCAACAATATCTTTGGATACCGGTTAAGGATATGTTGCTAAAAATTTTCATTTGATAAGGTATATAATAAATCGGTTGGCCTGTTCAATATCTTCTTTTTCAAGATGGGCTGACAGAGTTTTTTTCTCGTAAGGACATATGGCCTGATCCTGAGCAAAAACAAGAGGCTTTGCAAAAAAACACTCTACTTTGGGCTTCATCAGATCATGGGCTTTTTCAAAATCCAGACCCTGGAATTTTCCCTGATGCCTTGTGTTGGCTTTCCGGATGGCCGGGGATAGGGCATTGGGGACACTGATAACAATCTGGCCGCCTTTTTTCGTGATCCGCACCAGATCGGACAAGACCTGGTATGGATCGGTTAATTGCAGGATTTCACAGGCAATAACCAGGGAAAAATAATCATCCGCAAAGGTCATATTATCCACACTCATTAATGAAAACGCCAATGAACTTCCAAGGCCCGGCAAAACCTTCTCCATGGTCTGGGCCGATTTTTCAAGCATCTGTTCCGAGATATCTGTGGCATGACAAACAATATCCCTGTTATTGGCCGGATACTGCAAGAATTTGAGCAGCAGGTCGCCGGTACCGCAGCCGGCGTCCAGCATCCTCGCCCCTTTGGGGATCATGGAAAAATCAATACTGGATA
>JAAEMC010000065.1 GCA_024225895.1 Desulfobacteraceae bacterium
TGATATTTCAAGACCTGACCCCTGATTTTTGTGACCCCTGATTTTTGGGCCTGGATTTTTACAGATTTGTTTTTAAATCCCATAATGAATGCAATGTGGAGCATTCCTGGAGATGAATGACTCAAACCCTTTCAATACAAAAGCATATTCCTGAAATCAAAAAAGCGCTTGAAACCCACAGATGCGCTGTGATTCAGGCTCAGCCCGGCGCAGGTAAGACCACAAGGGTTCCTTTGGCCCTGCTTGATGAGCCATGGCTTAAAGACAAAAAAATCATTATGCTTGAACCAAGGAGGCTTGCTGCCAAATCCTGTGCAGCTCATATGGCAGGCCTTTTAAAAGAAAAACCAGGACAAACCATTGGATACCAGATCCGGCTTGACAGAAAAATTGGTCCGAAAACAAGGATTGAAGTAATTACTGAAGGTATTTTCACAAGGATGATTCAACAGGACCCGTCTTTGGAAGATGTCGGGCTTGTTGTTTTTGATGAATTTCATGAAAGAAATATTCATAGTGATTTAGGCCTTGCCCTTTGCCTGGAAACTTTTGAAGTATTGCGTGATGATTTACACATTCTTGTCATGTCTGCCACAATGGATGTGAATGCTGTTTCACAACTTTTCGGCAGAGCACCTGTTATTGTTTCAAAAGGAAAATCATTTCGGGTTAAAACATTTTTCATGCCTGCTTTGGACAGGCAAAAAAGAAGGGTTCCCATTGAGACTGGCTGTGCATTGGTAGTAAAGCAGGCACTTTCAGAAACCAATGGAGACATTCTGGTTTTTCTTCCCGGTGTAAAAGAGATCAAAACACTGTATTCCATTCTAAAAGAAACCCAAGACTTAAAAATTAATATATTGCCTTTATATGCAAATTTATCTCAAAAAGATCAGGCAAGGGCTTTTTTTCCTTCAAACCATGATGAGCGCAAAATTGTGCTTGCCACATCAATTGCAGAAACATCAATTACAATTGAAGGTATCACCGTTGTTATTGATTCAGGTCTTATGAGAGTCCCAAGGTATTCTTCCCAAACCGGGATGAGCCGTTTAGAGACTTTAACGGTTTCAAAAGCCACTGCCGACCAGAGAAGAGGGCGGGCGGGCAGGACAGCTCCAGGCGTTTGTTACAGACTCTGGTCTGAACATGATCATAGAACACTTAAACCATTTACAAGGCCTGAGATATTGAGTGCTGATCTTACAGGCGTGGCTTTGGAACTTGCTGCCTGGGGAGTTAAAGATCCAGGAGATTTAAAATGGCTTGATCTGCCGGAAGAAAAAGCTTTTACCAGGGCAAAAAATATTCTTAAAACCCTGGGAGTATTGGATACACAAGGGCGTATCACATCCCATGGCAGCAAAATGGCTTTAACCGGTCTGCATCCAAGACTTGCTCACATGGTGATCAAAGGGGAAGAAAAAGGTCTGGGAATCCCGGCATGCAGGATAGCGGCCTTTCTGAATGAAAGGGATTTCATAAGATTTGATGAAAAAGAATTTGATCCGGATATTCAGCTTCGTCTCGATCTTATCGAACAGGTTGTAAAAAAACAAAAAATACACCCAAAAGGGTTCAAAATAAACTATAAAACCATTCACAGGATCATTGAAAGCGCCAATAAATTTATAAAAAATTTTAACATAAAATCAAAAACTGTTGATATGTTTAATGCCGGAACCCTGCTTGCACATGCATACCCGGACAGAATAGCAAAAAAAAGAAGTAATAAAGACAATACATTTTTAATGGCATCAGGAAAGGGTGCATTTTTTACAGGGATCAATACGGTTTCAATGAGCGAATATATAGTTGCAGTCCATGTTGACGGGAGTACTTTGAATGCAAAGATTTTCCTGGCAGCACCTTATTTATACCAGGATCTCAAGAAAGATTTTGGTGACGGCTTTAAAATGGTTAACACTCTTTTCTGGGACAAAAAAGAAGGGGCTGTAAAAGCAAAAGAAGAGATTACTTTTGGAAAACTTGTCGTACAACAATGTGCTTTATTTGATTTTGATATGGATATGGCCAGTGATATTTTGATTGAAGAGATCAAAAAGAAAGGCCTTGGGGTGCTGCCCTGGACTAAAAAACTGCTGGGATTAAAAGACCGCATAATTTTCCTTAAAAATACCGGACTGTTTAAGGATCTGCCGGATTTTTCAGATAAAACCCTTGAAAACGATATCGCAGTCTGGCTCAAACCTTTTCTTACAGGTATCTATTCCTTAAAACAGCTTGCAAAGATTGATTTTGAATCTATTGTTTTATCAATGCTGACCTTTGAACAACAGCAGGTAGTAGATCAAATGGCGCCAACACATATCAGAGTTCCAAGCGGGTCCAGAATTCCATTAAAATACACCGGTCAGAACAGCCTTTTAGATGCTCCGATTCTTCAAGTCAGGCTTCAGGAAATGTTTGGCCTGACCTCAACTCCGAAAATCGCAGGCAATCGTATTTGTATAACCATCCATCTTCTTTCTCCGGCGGGGCGGCCTGTCCAGATAACAAAGGACCTTGCAAGTTTTTGGAAGAATACCTACAAAGGTGTGAAAAAGGATCTTTCAGGAAGATATCCAAAACATTTCTGGCCTGATGATCCTGTTAATGCAAAGCCTACTAACCGGGCAAAGAAAAGGGCTAAAACAAAACCTCATAAAAAATAATTGTCCTCCATAAGGTCAGGATATCGGAAGCTATGATACCTGTTTTACAATTCTAAAGCATTGCTTTCAAACCTTGTACCAATGCCAGGTGATTTTCCATGTGGCCCAGGGTACTTTTGGACAGGGCATCTAAAACAGATGGATCAACACAGGAAGGGCCAGGGCCCATGAGGGTGATATTTTCAATGCTATTGACCCACACAAAGTGGAATTCACCACGTTTTTAGTCTGCTTGGTCCTTATATTTATGAATGTATGAGGCGCAAATACCTGCATGCTCGCGTGCAAGAAACCTTGCTTTTCCCCTGTCTCTATCGATAATGGCCTTAAGAATCGGTGTGTGCCGGTCCAAGGCTTTTTCCCAGTCCATCACACTTTTTGCATATTGAACCAGAAAAGAACGGATCTGGGTGTATAAAGCCTGGTACATGGAAAATAAGAACACATTGCCTGCTATACTGGCCAAGGCCATATGAAATGCATAATCCCGTTCAGCAAATTTTTCTGCGCTGGTAATTTTTCGGGTATCGTAAATTAAAAGGGTTTGAAGTTCTTGAATATCCGCATCGTTTCTTTTTTTTGCCACCTTGCCCGCAATTTCAGATTCAATCATGTTTCGGGCCTCCACCAAATCCGTCATCCGATCTGAATTCTGATTGGGAAACATGGGGATCAAAGCATTATTAAGGGCCGGGATACTGATACTTTCACTCACAAAAGCCCCCTTGCCATGCCGGACCAGGATCACCCCCCAGGCCGCCAGCTTTGCCAAGGCTTCCCGAAGAGTCAGGCGGCTGACATCATATTCTTTTAAAAGGGCCTGTTCGCTGGGCAGTTTTTCACCCGGACCGAATTCATAACTTCTGATCCGTTCTTTGAGGCTTTCGACAACAGCTTCCGTGGCAGTGATTTTCCGTAACTGGATGTTCATTGAGATTCTCCCGGTGAATGATTCAAATTCTAATATAGCAAGCGCATCTACTTATTACACTCATCTGATGAGTTGTCAATAAATACAAGTCGACTTGGTAAATCATTTTAAAAAAACCCATGAATTCAATATATTATATCCAAATTATGTCAAATGGCCTTTCATTGAAATACGTCATTACCACTAAAATAGTGAAAAGTATATTTTACCAAAGCTTGACCACATTACCGGATTGAATATAAGTTTGAAGTAAATATAATTAATTTTGCACAATACAAAACACTAACTATTAATCATGACCAAAAAACAAACCGCCATAATCTTATTTGCCATTACCGGCCTGGGGATTGTTGTGCTTAGTATGTTTTCCGGTACGCATATTGATAAATATATCCCTCAAAGTAGCGATGAAGCGAAAATTATAACTTTGATCACTAAATTCCACACAGCAAAAAAGGAATATGACATTGAAACCTATCTCTCATGTCTGAGTGATGATGGAACTTTCATGTTCGGCGGTTCCCCAATGGTTTCAAAAAGAGAATTAAGAAAAAGGCTTCCCGGGTTTTGGTCTGATCTGAAATCCGGTGATATGCTCACCCGGGCATTCAGCCGAGAAAGTTTAAGCGGCAATTTCCTTGATGGAGATCTCTATGATCCGGTTATTAAAATAGACAGCAAAAATGCAAATGCCGCCGTAAAATTTATTACGCCCCTTCTTCGCTGGAGAACAATGCTGTTCCTTCATTTTCAAAAAGACAATGATGCCTGGCAAATCACCCGGTTTCAATGGGATATGGGTTAGCCCGGATTCTGCGCAGGTCGCGGCAGATAGAAAACTCAGTCTAACAAAAAATGTTAGTTATTTATAACTTTTTTCTTGACAGCTAATAAATTCGTGCTAATATTATTTCCAGCGAGGAACAAAACTGCTAAAAAAGTTTTGTCATTAAAATAAACCAGTTTGATTCTCCGGAAAATGATCCGGGAATTAATGCAGCAAGATAGACCCTCCTTAACTTAAAATTATTTTACCTCATTAAAAGGGCGACATCAATACCCAGGTGACTGCCCTTTTAATATGTTGCACAACCATAAATGGTAATACATGTTGATGTATTAAAATAACCAGTGCAACATTTCATTGTTTAGCACCTTGAACTTTGGACGCGGAAGTTCTAAAATATTTGTCTACAGCGGTTGCCAGAATATTTTTTGCGAATAATCAAATGACATGGGATGTCTCAATTACCTTTTATCAAAAATATATTTATGTCATTTTAGATAGGAATTAACTTAAATAATGACAGATATATCTTTAAAAAAAGCATTCAAGATTGCAGATAAAGGCATTATCAGCATCACCGGCGCCGGCGGAAAGACCACTTTAATGTTCAGGCTTGCAAAGGAATTAGCATTTTCCGGGCATAAAGTCTTGACCACCACTACTACTAAAATCTTCATGCCTGCGACAAATCAATCTGTCCATACCCTTATTTCAGATAAAATTGACCATATTCTGGATGTCACTCAGGTTTTGTGGGAAAAAACCTCTCATTTTACTGCAGCCAAATCCAACATAACCGCAAAAAACAAGCTCAAAGGATTTACCCCTGCCGAGGTTGAAACATTATACCAGTCAGGGCAGTTTGATTTTATTATTGTGGAGGCGGACGGGGCTGCCAAAAAACCTTTGAAAGCCAGTGCCGACCATGAACCTGTAGTGCCGGACAATACCAGCCATTTGATCCATGTGGCCGGCATGGATGCCATAGGCAATCCCCTTTCAGAAGATATTGTTCACCGGGCTCAAATTTTCTCACAAAACACCGGGCTTAAAATGGATGATCCCATAGATGAAAAGGTTCTGGCAAAAGCCATGGACAATGAAATCAAAAAAATTAATCACTTAAAAAAAACAGCATTGAGGTTTGCATTGTTGAACAAGGCAGATGATCAAAACAGGGAAGCATCAGGCAGTACAACAGCCAAATTGCTATTAAACAACAAATGCTTTTTTGACAGAATAATTATTGCTTCTCTTGAGAATAAAAACCCAATAAAAAAAATTTATAAAAACAAAGGAAACTAAATCAATGAATAGCAACATCTATTCACAGGTATATGACCTGCTAAAAAAAGAACAAAAACTCGTTCTTGCCAGAACTATCCAACGCCAGGGATCTGCACCCAGGGAGGTGGGCTCCGCATGTATTATTACAGAACAAGGAGAATTGATCGGAACCATTGGCGGAGGACTTCTGGAATACCAGGTTCAAAAAAGGGCAAAAGAACTATTTTCCAATCCAGTCACCTCCATTTACAAGTTCAAACTTTCAAGTGATGACCTTGCCAAAGCAGGTATGATATGCGGCGGCGATGTGGATATTTACCTGGAACCCCTGTTTCCGGAAAACCAGGAGACATTTCTTTTTTTCAAGTCAGTCAAGGCATATCTGTCTGAAAATAAGCCGGGGTATCTTATCACCCGCATAAAAGACGGGACCAGGGAATCAGAAACCCATACCCGGATATTTATCAAAGAAGACGGATCTGCCATCGGCCGGCTTGATGACCTGGAAACAGGACAGCTGGACTTAAAAAACATGGCCCTGCCAATGGTTTTTGAACCCGGCAAAGACAACCTTGTTTTTATACAAAAGATTGTTATGGACCCAAGCCTTGTGATTTTCGGGGCTGGACATATTTCCATTTTTCTTTCAAAACTGGCCAAAATGGTGGGCTTTCATATTACCATTGTGGATGACAGACAGGAATTTGCTAACCAGGACCGCTTCCCGGAAGCTGATCAAATACTGGCCCGGCCCTTTGATCAGGCCTTTGATGCACTTTCCGGTCTTAATAACACCTTTGTGGTAATTGTGACCCGGGGCCATATTTCTGACAAGGATGTCCTGGCCTTTGCCTTAAAGCAGGACTTAAAATACATCGGCATGATCGGCAGCCGGAGAAAAAGAAACACAATTTATGAGAGCCTCATGGAACAAGGTTATGCCAAAGCAGATCTTGAAAAGGTCTATTCCCCCATCGGGATTGAAATTAATGCCCTAACCCCGGAAGAGATCGCAGTTGCAATCATTGCAGAGCTGATCAAGGTACGCGGTGCAGGAAAAAAATTAAAAAAGCTCATGTAAGATGACCAGCCAAAGCCAGAATATTATCGGTATTATACTTGCCGCGGGCAGTGCTTCGCGCATGGGCAGGACAAAACAGACACTGCCGTTTCAAGGCAAACCCATACTCTCCCATGTAATTGAAAATGCATTGGCTGCAAATTTAAGCCGGGTGATAGTGATTATAGGGCATGATGCCAAACAAATAAAAAAGGAGATTGATTTTTCCAAAGTCCTTTTAGTGGAAAATAAAGCCTTTGCAAAAGGTCAGTCCGAATCCATTAAAGCAGGGCTGAATGCCATTTCATCCCCCTGTGACGGAGCAATGTTTCTTTTAGGGGATCAGCCATTGGTGGATAAAAGTATCATCAATATCCTGATCTTAAAATTTTATGAATCCAATGCTCCCATCATAATCCCATTTTATAAGGAAAAGCGGGGCAATCCAGTTATTTTTTCAGATTCTCTTTTTCCCGAACTTCATACCTTATCCCGGGACACCGGGGCGAGGGTACTGTTTAAAGAATATCAAACCGATATCCACAAGGTAATAGTAAACCACCCCGGCATCCTTATTGATGTTGACACGCCCCAAGATTATCAGAATCTTGTAAAATAAAGGCCCAACTGCTTGACTTGTACCGTTTCTTGCCATAAGACAGACAATAGCACTGTATCTCATTCATTTTCTAAATCGAACCGGATTTGATGAACACCATTCTGGCTGATCATTGAATTAAACATAATAATCCTAAAATATTTTGGGAAAAAGGAGGAGTTATGAGGACAAAAAAAATATTTTTGCCGGAAAATGAAATGCCCACCCAATGGTACAACATTATGGCAGATTTACCCAATGGGATGGAACCGCCACTTCATCCGGGAACCGGCCAGCCCTGCGGGCCAGAAGACCTGGCCCCGATTTTTCCCATGAACCTGATTGAACAGGAAGTAAGCCAGGACAGATGGATCGACATCCCCGAAGAAGTACTGGACAAATACTGTATCTGGCGCCCATCTCCTTTGTACCGGGCCTTTGACCTTGAAAAAGCCCTGGATACCCCTGCTAAAATCTATTTTAAAAATGAAGGCGTCAGCCCTGCCGGAAGCCATAAACCCAACACCGCCCTGGCCCAGGCCTATTATAATAAGGTGGCAGGCACTAAAAAGATCACCACGGAAACCGGTGCAGGCCAATGGGGAAGCGCTCTTTCCATGTGTTGCTCTTTTTTCGATCTTGAATGCAAGGTCTATATGGTCAAGATTTCATATAACCAGAAGCCTTATCGAAGGATGATGATGGAAACCTGGGGGGCCAATTGTACGGCCAGCCCGTCCAATGAAACCAATGCAGGCCGCAAAATGCTTGAAAGAGATCCTGATTCTCCGGGCAGCCTGGGCATGGCCATCAGCGAGGCTGTAGAAGCAGCCGTATCTGATGAATCCAGCAAATACGCCTTGGGCAGCGTGCTCAACCATGTCATGCTCCATCAGACCATAATTGGACTTGAAGCCCAGAAACAAATGCAGATTGCCGGCGACTACCCGGATGTTATCATAGGCAGCGCAGGTGGCGGCAGTAACTTTGCAGGCCTTGCCCTTCCCTTTGCCAGAGATAAGATCAACGGCAAAAAGATTGATATAATTGCAGTGGAACCCACATCGTGTCCCACCATGACAAGGGGACCCTTTTCCTATGACTTTGGCGATACTGTCCAGATGACTCCGCTGCTTCCAATGCATACTTTAGGCCATAATTTTGTTCCGGCGCCAATCCATGCAGGAGGCTTAAGATACCACGGCATGGCACCGATTGTAAGCCAGCTTATCATGGACAATATTTTCAGGGCAGAATCTATTCCCCAGCTTGAAACCTTTAAAGCCGGCCTGACATTTGCCCGTTCTGAAGGATATATCTCGGCACCGGAATGCAACCATGCTGTTGCCATGACCATAAGAGAGGCCTTAAAAGCTAAACAGGAAGGAAAAGAAAAAACCATATTGTTCAATTGGAGCGGCCACGGCCTTGTGGATCTTGCAGCCTATGAGTCTTATCTGGCAGGCAAATTATCCGACCATGACCTGCCCCAGGAACAGATTGATGCGGCATTAAAGGATATTGAAAGTCTACAA
>JAAEMC010000066.1 GCA_024225895.1 Desulfobacteraceae bacterium
TAATCTCAAGTCTTATTAAACTCTCCTTAAAATCATACCGTCTTATCAGTCTTTTTAACAAATCAATCTCCAAGTTCAAATGCCTGGGAATTTTGTAACACGTTATTTCGTCCATAAATTGTTTTGCCGCTTTAGGCTTGTTCATCTTTATCAATGGCTTATATTGGGCAATTATCGCCAGTAATTTTTCCTGATTCTGCGGTAAAAGCGGTTCGTTTTGGGTATTCCGGTCTTCAGGTTCAATTGGTTTTAATAGATCCAGCGATACCAATACCTGCCCGTGCTTTTCCTTAAAAATATCAAACAAACCTTTGTGTTTATTTATTTTTCCGGATTTTAATGCCGCTTCCAGTTGGACAGCGGCTTCAAATAATTGAAGTGCGCCAACATTTGCTGCCACCCCTTTGATATTGTGTATCAAAAAACAAGCCTGATCCAAATCCCCTTGATCCAAAGCGGTTTCTATCTCATCGGCTCTGAGACTGTAATCTTCTTGAAAGGTTAACAGCAGCTCCTGATAAAATTCCTCATCATTCCCCAGGCGTTGGAGTCCATCCTGGATATCAATTCCCGGAAGTGACTCGGGCAGCAAGCAGGGACGCATTTTATTCATTGGTGGTTCAGGCATTTGTCGCCTTTCCTTATCTCACAAGATCCGGCTTAACATCCATGGTTGCAGTACCAAATTAAAAGCTTATGCAACCAGGGATAAATACGATTTTGGCAGCGATATTTCTTTTACGATATTAAGATAAATTCCTTCTTAAAGTCAAGAAATCTTATTCCAGGATCAACCTGTTTAGAGTAGAACCTCTTGATTTTTATTCATGTTTCAAAGATAATTAGAGATCAATCCATAAAAGCAGTTCAAAAAAATTGTTTCCCTTTTTTCGGAGGTTAACCCATGTCCCATGAAGCCTGGATGACTTTAATCATTCTCATTGGAATGTTTGCCTTTCTCATAAAAACCAGATTGCCGCCGGCCGCTATTTTCATGGGGGCCCTGACCTTGGCCATCACATTTAAGCTGGCACCGGCAAAAGAACTTTTACACGGGTTCTCCAATACCGGCATGCTGACCATAGGGGTATTGTATATTGTGGCCTCGGGCATGTATTCCACCGGAGCCATCGGTATGATCTCAGATAAATTGATCGGACTTCCCAAAAGTATTATGGGCGCCCAAATTAAAATGCTGCCTCCTGTGGCTGTGGCCAGCGCCTTTTTGAATAATACACCCATCGTTGCCATGATGATCCCCATCATCCGGGATCTATCCCGCACAGCCAAACTTTCTGCCAAACGTCTATACATCCCCTTAAGCTTTGCATCCATCCTCGGCGGGGCTTGTACCTTGATCGGCACTGCTACGAACCTGATGCTGGCCGGCATGGTAGCGGACCAACTCGCTAAAAATGATGCCGGCGCCCCTGCCATGCGGGCTATCCAGATGTTTGACCCTGCCTTTGTGGCCATCCCTGTGACCATTGCAGGACTGCTTTTTATAATGGTCTTTGGCAAATGGCTTTTGCCTAAAGAAAAAAGTTTTGAAGAACATGTAATACATGAAAAAAGGCATTATGAAGCAGAGTTTACCGTAGAGAAAACCGGGCATATGGTCGGAAGAACACTTCGCAGTGCCGGGTTCACCCATTCAGTGGAATGTGACCTGATGATGGTGACAACCGAACATAATCAAGAAATCGCCCTTGACTTTGACTATGAAATGAAAGGCGGTGAAACTTTAACATTTTCCTGTGATATCGATCATCTGCCCGATCTTTGGTCCATATTCGGACTTTTGCCTACCAATACCATTCAGAAAATTGAAAGCGAACGCTATACCCATCATTTGGTGGAAGCAGTGATTTCCCCCCAATCCTCTGTAGTAGGCCGAAGGATTTCCGAGCTTCCCATCCCAAAAAGCCCCTATAAAATATGGCTGGTGGCCCTTTCACGAAATGGTAAGCCGGTCAAGGGGCGCCTGGCCGACACCTGCCTGGAAGCAGGGGATGACGTGGTCATGGAAGTGGATGATGCTTTTTTCCATGAGCCTTTAAATGAAACAGAATTCATGCTTACACGAAGGCTTCGCGGGGCTCACCTCCAGCGAACCAACCGGGCAATAGTAGCCTCTGTCATTACCGTTGCAATGATTACCTTTGTCACCATGGGATATATGAGCATGCTCAATGCCGCACTTCTGGCAAGTGGGGCCATGCTGCTGACCGGATGCATGACCATGAAAGAGGCCGCCAATAGTATTTCCTACAGCACACTGGCTGTCATGGCTGCTGCCATTGGGTTGGAAGCGGCTGTCAGCGGCACTGGACTTGCCCATACAATTGCAAATATCCTGGATTCATTAGGGGGTGGAAATCCCTTTGTGGCGCTTGCCGCCGTATTTATCGGAGCTATGTTCATGTCCAATTTTATTGCCCATGCCGCTGCAGTTGCTCTCATGTTTCCCATTGCCTTGTCCATGGCATCAGATATGGGAACCAGTTTCATGCCTTTTGCCGTAGTCATTATGCTTGGGGCATCCTATTCTTTTATCAGTCCCACGGGCTACCAGACCAATCTCATGGTATACGGTCCCGGCGGCTACAAATTTACGGACTTCTTTATTATCGGAATTCCTTTGACCATTGTAGTGTGTGTTCTTACCATATTGCTGACACCGATTTTTTTCAGCTTTTAGCCGGAATATTTCACGAATCGTGTTTGTCTTTAAAAAGACATATTATATTCATCCGATAGCACCAAAATATTTTCAAAATAAATTTATTGTCATATTATGGAATTATTATGAAAGATCCTGGTTGATAATCAACCAGGCCACGTAGTTTTTCATCTTTTCTAGAAAAACTTTAAAAATTTCCCTTGCACAGCATGGAAGCAAACGTTATAGATCAGGGAGTAATTTAAGGATAATGCCCTCGGAGTTACTCCATGCAAGCGGTTGCCGTCAAGTCAGACTTTTACTTATATTTTAATGACCATTCACTCCTTTTTAAGGTAAATATTTAATGTCACACCAATTGCTTGCCGATATGTTGGACTGCCTTTATCGCTTAAATTAAAAATGATCAGACGTCCAATACTTGATTCTGGTCTTCACAACTATAGGGGTTTTAATGGAAAAAAACGCGGTATCAAAAAATGCACAGATCCTGGTGGTGGATGATGACCAGGCCATCCGGGATGCACTATCTGAAATCCTTGAAGACGACTATTTTGTTGTTTGTGTTGACAGCGGTTTTAAAGCGGTGGAAGAAATAAAAAACAGTGTATTTGACCTTGTCTTTTTAGATATTGTCATGCCCGAGATGGACGGAATCGAAACCTTGAAACAGATCAAAAACCATGACCAAAGCATGGATGTGATTATGATTTCCGCTGTGGACAGAGCCAAAGAAGCTACGGATTCCCTGAGATTTGGAGCCTATGATTATATTACAAAACCCTTTGATCATGAAATCATATTAAGCCGCCTGGAAAAAGTGCTCTTAAAACGAAACCTTACAAAAGAGGTTCGCTTTCACAGGTCCCAGGCAGTGGCCCAAACCTTCCAAAGTGAAATCATAAGCCAGTCCCAAAGCATGTCATCGGTCTTTGAATTAATCGAAAAAGTAGCAATAACCACAAGTAATGTGCTGATCACTGGAGAAAGCGGCACCGGAAAAGAACTGATTGCAAGAATGATCCATAAAAGCAGCCTTAGAAAAGACAAGCCCTTTATTGCCATCAATTGTGCTGCCATACCTTCCGAGCTCATGGAAGCCGAATTATTCGGTCATGAAAAAGGATCGTTTACCGGGGCTTATAAACAGAGCACCGGAAAATTTGAATTTGCCCATCAGGGCAGCATTTTTTTAGATGAAATTTCCTGCCTTAAGCCCGAATTCCAGGCAAAACTCCTGCGCTTTATCCAGGAAAGGGAGTTCTCACGGGTCGGCAGCCACCGGACCATAAAAGTGGATGTCCGTATTATTGTCGCCACGAACACCCGCCTGGACATCATGGTGCAAAACGGCACTTTCAGAGATGACCTTTTTTTCAGGCTAAATGTAGTTCCCATTGAATTACCGCCCCTTCGCAACCGAAAAGGTGATATCCCCCTTTTGGTCGACCATTTTTTGGACAAGCTCAATCGCCAGTTTAA
>JAAEMC010000067.1 GCA_024225895.1 Desulfobacteraceae bacterium
CTGTATCGATGCCTGCCCGGCAGGGGTCATAGACCAGGGAGAGGTGGATGGAAAAGATCCCCATGTCTACCCGTATCTGACAGACGACAAAGGGTGCCTGGGATGCGGTTTTTGCGCCCTGGAATGCCCTGTGCAGGCCATATCAATGGCACAGCCCCAACCAAGTCTCGCTGAAAAAGTTTAAAGGAGCAAAAATCTGTGGCAAAAACTGCAAAGGGCTCTGGAGAGGATAACCGTCAGAAAATAATTGATGCTGCCATTGAATTGATCACGGAAAAAAGCGTAGAAAAGACAAGTCTTGCCGAGATCGCAAAAAAAACAGGCTTGAGCAAAGGCACCCTGTATTACTATTATGCCACGAAAAACGATCTGATTTTTGATATCACCGAAACACACATGGCGCAAATTACCGGGGAGATTTTTTCCATGATAGAGGAGAATGGGACCTCGGTTTCCATGGATATCCTTTTAACCCGGCTGTTTGAAACCCTGCTTTCATCCGAAACCCGGGGGAGGCTGCACCTGTTCCTGGTGCGGGAGGCTATATCGGGAAACTCTTCTTTAAAACAACGTTTCCAAAATACTTACAGTCAATGGTTTTCAATGGTGGATGAGAGCTATGACCGGATGGGGCTTGCCGATCCCGATGCCCGCCTTAAAGCAAAAATTCTGGTTGCCCTTTTGGACGGCTTTCTTATCCAGACCCTTCTTGATGTCGAGCCTGCCGACATCAGCAAGATCGTCAGCCATCTGGTCAGAATCATTGACCCGGCTTAGAGGGTGGGGTCGTTTTGTTGATTGTGTTCCCTGTCCTTGCCCAATTTCAAGGCTTTTAGGATTCCATTTAGAATCACCAGATTTTTCAACTGCTGGTGAACTGATGAACAAGATTATGGCTATATTGAAGTAGTTACCATCCTTGTACTCAAGCTCATCTTTAGCTTTTTCATTCTCTCTCCTTTTCTTCAGTTGAGCGGATAACTTGTGGAACCAAGCTCTCCGTCTAAGCAATTTATGCTGCAACTATTATTTATTAAATATCA
>JAAEMC010000068.1 GCA_024225895.1 Desulfobacteraceae bacterium
GATTCCTTAAATTTGCAAAAAATACCAAATATCAATCAAGCACTATACCCTAAAATAATAGGCTTTTACAAGATAAAAATTTTTTCTGGTTTTTTATAAGATATCTTCTATAATAATTTGGGCGGAATTCATTGTATATTTGTTGATTTTCAGTTTAAAGGCAAGCTTAGGAAAATACTCTGGTTCGTCATCAGGATTATCAAGATTAAAATGAAATGCCTCCACTTTATGGCCTGAGATGGAGGCTGCTTTTTCAAGAATCATTTTTCGATGATTAGTTCCAATGATAAACGAAGAAATCACCCGGGCATCTTCACAAACAAAAATCGGCTCGGGATTTTGAATGCCAAATGGTCTTAGCTTATCCACCTGTTTGGCAAGATCAAACGTAATCTCTTCGAGATCCAGGACAGCATCAATTGTCAGGGTTTTGAGAAAGTCCTCTTTGGAATAAGTCTTTTCAATATATTGATTAAAGATGTGAGAAAATTGTTCAAGGTTTTCTTTTTTTAGAGTTAAACCAGAGGCCATGGCATGACCGCCGAATTTATCAAGTAAAAAAGATGTTTCAATAAGGGCCTTGTGAATATTGATATTGTTAACACTGCGGCCGGATCCCATGGCATGTTCGTTTCCTGTGGACAACAAGATCACGGGGCAATGATGTTTTTTAGATAGTTTGGATGCTGCAATCCCCAAAACACTGGGATTCCAGTTGTCGTCCCAAAGTACCAGCGACTTTTTTTCTAATAGTTCAGGCTCATCTGACAGTCTTTTTTCAATGGCAGCTACAATACGTTGTTCGATCTGCTGTCTTTTCAGGTTAAGTTCATCAAGCAGTTCCGCTGTTTTCTCGGTGGCCGCAACATCAGTGCCGGTTAACTGGGAGACACATATTCGGGCATGGGAAATTCTGCCGGCTGCATTTATTCTTGGAACAATCCTGAAGGAGATGTCATCGGAATCCATGTTTTTAAAATCAACCCGGCTGATGTCGGCAAGAGATTTTATGCCGGGCCTGGATCCTTTTTTCATCTGACTTAAACCTGCCATGGAAAGCACCCGGTTCTCATTGATCAACGGCACCATATCCCCGATGGTTCCAATGGTGAAAAGGTCGAGGTAATCAATCAATTTCGGCTCTCTGATTTCTTCCCACAATCCCTTATCCCGAAAAAATTTGCGCAATGCCATGACCAGAAAAAAGGCAACCCCGACACCGGCCAGATAGTTTAAACCTGAAGGGCAGCCGGGTTGTTTGGGATTAATTATGGCAACGGCATCGGGCAGTTCGTCGATGGATTCATGGTGGTCGGTTATGATGACGTCAATGTCCTCATCTTTTGCCTGGTCAACTGCATCATTGCTCCCGATACCGCAGTCAACAGTGATTATCAGATCCACATCCAGTTCAACCGCCATGGGAATATGGTCTGTTTGAAGGCTGTATCCCTCCTCGATACGATGGGGAATATACCAGGAGACATCTGTATTTATATAATCAAAAAAACTGGATAATAGTGCGGTGGATGTCACACCGTCGGCATCAAAATCCCCGAAAATGAGTATTTTTTCTTTATTTTTTATTGCGGTCCAGATGCGCTGGGCTGCTTTGTCCATAACAAAAAAAAAAAAA
>JAAEMC010000069.1 GCA_024225895.1 Desulfobacteraceae bacterium
TAATGATGATCACCTGATTTTATCAAAAAGAAACTCCAGCCCATTGAGTTTTATCTCATACACCGCTTGTAACATCTCTCCAAGCTTTCCTTTTGGAAATCCCCTCTGGGAAAACCAGACCAGATATGGTTCCGGAAGATCGACTAAACGAAGTCCTTTGTATTTGCCGTATGGCATTTTTGTGATTGCGAGGGTGATTAGTGCTTTTTTATCGGGTTGAACAATCTGAGCCATTTCAACTGGATACTCAGCGTTGGCTTCGTTGTCAATGAATTTGTTATTCATGGGTTACCAATATCTGCAAATCCCAATTGATGCCCTTGAGGATAACTCATTGGAAAACTCAGCTTGAACCGCATACCTGTCATTTATCTGAAAATGGATTTTTCCGCCCCAGATGTCCTGAAAATCAGGATCATAGCTCACTGATTCCACCCCTCCATATACCCAGGTCTTCAAATTTCCATAGTCGAATCGTAAGCCAAGGTGGGGGCGAAATTGGACTTCAGGAGAAATTGAATGAGCGGAAAGCTCAAGCATACCGTAACCTGTAACCCTATCATTTAACTGCAGGGACCGCCCTGCACCAACGCTTAAAACTCCGTCCAGGCGATCTTTCCCATGTTTATTAACCCGGTCAGCCCCCAATCGTAATTCCCAGGACAGAAGGTTCTCATCTTCCACTTCAACCGAAAAAGTATTCAAACTCAGAATACGTATTAAATCAAACCGGTCAATAAACACCTCATTGTCATCAATTCCAACAGCAAGATCAACAAGTACAAGTTCATTTCCCTGCATACTGTTTTCCCCGACCCTTTCTTTTTTGTAAGGTGAAAAGTTTAACCTTAAAAAAGAATCATGGTCACTGTCGAAACCAATACTGAACCCTGTTTCCATTGGGCGGGAACCTAGTGCCGGCGATTTTAATTCCGATATTTTAAAAGGAGCTATTGAACCGATGGGCCGCTGCAACCTGGCCAATAGAATTTGATTTTTTATTTCCTGCCTTCCATGGCTCAAATCCGGTTTTTCCGCAATTATCCTGTATTGCTGAAAAGAGAGCAGGCAATCTAAAATCAAAATTTGGCGGTCAATGGCAAGCCCTTTGAGATGTATCGGCACAGAATCGGTTCCTTCCCTGATAATGGTATTAAAAAGGTCCAGTTCATGCGGGGTCAGCAACTTTAACTGGCTGAATAACTTACGCTGGCTTGATGGAATATATTTCACGGATTGAATCAGTTTTTTCCCGGAAATTTCCTGTCTTTTGCTGTCAATCTCATTTAACCGGTGAAACAATTCCACAGGAAAATACCAGGAATCGACATCCCCCAGA
>JAAEMC010000070.1 GCA_024225895.1 Desulfobacteraceae bacterium
GAACAATGATTCCCTGCTGGCGCATACAAAAATTAACAACTGCCGGGATTTGAGTCATTTCATTTTCAATGAATGGAAAATTATACTCCTTGTTATCCGCAATCAGATGGCTTGCGGCAATGTGGCAGAAATTTTGCCGCAGGGCTTTTAAACCGCCCATGCTTCCTGTTAACCCGAACATGATCAAGTGTTCTGTATGTTTCTGATTAAAGGTGGTAATCACATTATCCAGCAAGATATCATTGCTGCCGGCAATGAGGATCAGGCCATGATATGGGGGAAGCTTTTCTGCTGCCTGGGGATAATTTTGTGTCCCGGTTTCAATCCATTGCTTGACCAGGTCCAAGGGGAAAAGCCATTTCCCTGTCACCTTGGAAGCAGGAAGGCCTTTTTCAGAAATCAGGGTGTATACCATTTTTTCATTGACCTTTAAAAATTTAGCCACTTCCTTTGTTGACAGCATTTCGCTCATATTACCTCCTTTACGGTCTGTGTAATTTTCTGGATATTGCTTCTACAATTTCATCCGGCATCATGGTTCCGCAGTCGATTTTAATGTTTTGGTAAGTTTCATATAAAGGGGTCCGCTCCTTATATAAATCCTTTATACTTTTCCCCGGCAAAATTGCGACGCCCCTGGACTCAAGATCCAAAAGCCGTGTTAAAAGCAGTTCAAGCTCAATGGAAAGATAGACAATTGTGCTGTGTGAGGCTAAATAGTCCATTGCCTTTTTCTTATATACAACACTGCCGCCCGTGGCAATCACATGCCTTGAACAATGTACTTTGAGAATATAATTTTCCTCAATTTTTAAAAATTCGTCCAGGCCTTTTTGTGCAATAATCCGGGCAAGTGTCCGGCGCTGCCCTGTCTGAATTGATATATCCGTATCAATAAAACCGAATCCCATTTTTTTTGCCAGGAGAATCCCCACCGTACTCTTGCCCACCGCCGGCATCCCAATCAGCGCCACATTCTCTTTTTTCACTGACTATCCTTTTTATAAAAAATTTTACTGCTTTTTTTTGACACTAAACCTACACCTGTTTCAATTTGTTGTAAAGCATGTTTGCAGTACGCCCTGATCCACCATCAAGGCGCCGCCTGCCGCGTTGCCTGCGTTCGCCCCTCCTTAGCGGAGTATGACTTATACGCCTTTAGTCGTCACTTCCTGGCGCATAGCATCTGACACCTTGAGGTTGGCCAGGGATGTGCCTTTATTTTTTGTTATTGTGGCATGTTATGAAATTTGATGGTGGATTTGCAGAACGCTTTTATCCTGCTTGACATTCCAGGTTGCGGGCACTATTTTTATAAAAATTAAAAAAGGCAGCTAATATGAAGAATGCACAAATAGTTTCTATTGTTGGAAAATCCGGATCAGGGAAAACCACCCTGCTTGAAAAGCTGATTTTTGAGCTCAAACAAAGAGGATATAAAATCGGCTCTGTAAAACATGCCCATGACGGATTTGAAGTAGATAAAAAAGGCAAGGATTCCTGGCGGCACAGAAAGGCCGGTGCAGATGCCACCCTAGTAGTTTCAAAAACAAAAACCGCGTTAATAAGGGATGAGGATCTCAATTTAATTGAAAAGATGCAAAAATATCTTTCAGATACAGACCTGATCATTGCCGAAGGGTTTAAAAAACAGAGTCTGCCGAAAATAGAAGTATTCAGGCTGGCAAGCAACCATAAATCTCCTCTATGTATGGCGGATGACAAACTTATAGGGTTTGTGACGGATTCTGATTATCAACCGGATGTACCGATTTTCGGGCTTGAAGACTTCAAAGAAATCGCAACTTTAATTGAAGATACATTTTTATCTTAAAAGGCACTTGAATAATTAGAACAACATACCATATACAACGCTTCTTTTTCATTACCGCCACTTTATTTCTATGTTTGCCCATCGCTTTGCCAAGCATTGCACAGCAAAAAGGGTTGCCGGATGAGCCTTCTCACTGCATTACTTATTTTGATAACGGGCAAATCAACTGGAGTACCGGTAAAATTATTGCCAAGGGAAACGCGAGTCCTGAAGACAATAAAGAAGATTCCCATGGCATGGTCCCGGGCGCGGCAAGGGCCGATGCCAGCCGCAAAATCATTGAAATATTAAAAAAAATCAAGATTTATAACCAGCTTGCAGTTGGAGAGTATGCTTCAAAAAATGACGTGATTATGGCAGGTATTGAAAAAACCGCCTGGGATGCTGACATTAAAAAACAATACTACAGTTCTGCCCTGGCAGTTGAAATTATAATTGAAGCAAGTATCTTTGGAGGTTTTCTCCAACTGGTTCTGCCCGAGGAAATCAGACAAATAGAAAAGATAAATCCGGATTTACCGGCAAATACGGTCAACCAAGTCGAACAAAATCTATACACGGGGCTTGTTATTGATGCCAGGCAATTGTCTTTTGAGCCGGTTTTATACCCGGTAATCATCAGCGAAAAGGCCAATGAAATTTATTCGTCAGTATTTATCAGCCGCGAATACGCCGTACAAAACGGGGTTTGTCAATATTTATGCCATATGGATCAGGCGCTGAAAAGCAAACGGATAGGTAACAACCCTTTGATTTTTAAAGGACTTCGCAAAGAAGGCGAATCAAATTCTACCATTGTGATCAGCTTGGCTGATGCCCAAATCCTTGAAAAACAAACCGAACGCCACACCTTTTTAAAGGAATGCCGGGTTATTATTGTAGTGGATCAATAAGGGCATTGTCTATCAACCGTGTTGTTCCCACCTTTACTGCCAGCGCCAATAATGTAGTTTTCTCGATACTATCCACTTCTTTGAGAGTATTAGGATCACAAAACGAGATATAGTCAATTTGTGTTTCATCAAATGATTCAATAAATGCCTTTAGTTTGTCCTTGATGATATGTGCCTTTAATTCTCCGTTTTTTACGGCTTCCTTTGCTATTTCCAAAGATTTATAAAGGCTTAAAGCCGATTCTCTTTGCCCTTCTTTTAGATAGGCATTCCTGGAGCTCATGGCTATCCCGTCCGGTTCTCTAACGATATCGCCGGCAACTATCTTGATATTCATATCCATATCACAGGTTAATTGCCGGATAATCTTTAGCTGCTGAAAATCTTTTTTCCCGAAAACCGCCACATCGGGTTTTACAATATTAAATAATTTGGCCACTACCGTGGCAACACCTGCAAAATGAGTCGGCCTGGATTTACCGCATAGGTAACCGGGAAGCTGTGAAAGGCTGATGGATGTTTGAAAATTATTGGGGTACATATCGGCTTTATCCGGCATAAAAACCGCTGCGGCACCTATCTTGCGGGCTATGGAAAGGTCCCTGTCAATATCCATGGGATAGGAATCCAGATCTTCATTGGGCCCAAACTGAGTTGGGTTGACAAACAAGCTTACCACCAACTCATCACACAATTTTTTCCCCTTTTCCATCAAGGAAATGTGTCCCTGATGAAAATACCCCATGGTTGGTACTAAACAGATGGTTTTTGAATTGCGCTTTTTTATATCTGAAAATTGGCTTATATCTTCTTTTGTTTTAAAAATGTTCACTATTGTTTAAGCTCCTCTTTTATGGCAATACCCATGTCCAATATGGTATACGGCTTTTTCAAAAAACTTCCGGCCCCCAAATCCTGTGCCATCATAACATCTTTAGATTCAGAATAGCCGCTGGCGATTATGGCTTTTTGATCGGGATTTACCTCTTTAATCCTCTGGTAAGTCTCAAGACCACTAATGTAAGGCTCCATTATCATATCCAGAATCACCAAGTCCACTTTATTTTGTTTTATAAACTGAACTGCTTCCAATCCGTTTTCAGCCGCTTTTGATATATATCCCAAATTTTCCAGTATGTTACATGCAATCTCCCTTTGTTCCGGCAGATCATCCACAACTAAAATCACCTCTTCATTCCCTTTGATCTCATCCAATGATGCGGGATCGGCCTTTTCAGAAATGGCCTGCCGGGTGGCCGGAAACATTAAATCGAAACAGGTTCCTTTATTGCTGGAAGTTAAGCGGATATGCCCCTTGTGATCTTGAACAGTATTCCAGACTATGGTCAGGCCCAGGCCGGTGCCGCTTTTGCCCATCATTTTCTTGGTAAAAAAAGGTTCAAAGACCTTTTTTAAATTTTCATCACTAATACCGGAACCATTGTCAATGATACTGAGAACTGCATATTCACCCGGTTCCACGTCACTGTGGCCAGAGTAGGATGGATCAATAAATTGATTGTCCGTATTTATCCAAACCTTCCCATCTTCCCTGTCAGCCGTTTCTTCCACAGCATTGAGGACTAAATTCATAATGGTCTTTTCAATATGAATATATGACCCTTTTATATTTAGAAGCTCCGGTTCTGTCAGCACTTCTATTTTTACATTGTGAAATGCGTCCTTTATTTTATTAAACTCTGCCGCACCAAGGTACCGTTCAACAACAGAATTGATATTTAACACCTCGAAATCAGCGCCTTTACCCCTGGAGATGGTTAAAAGATCGCTAACAATATCTGAGGCTTTATGTCCAGAATTCTTGATAATGTTCAGCGCCTGTTTGACTTGAGGATCCAGATCGTCATCCATTAAAAGGACTTCCGGATAGGTGGCGATGCCCGCAAGAATATTATTCAAATCATGGGCAACACTTCCTGCTAAAAGCCCCATGGCCTCCATTTTTTCAGATTGTGCCAGCTTTTTCTTCAGCTCATCTTTTTCCCGTTCTTGAGTCTTTCTTTTTGTAATATCCCTGATAACGCCCTGGTAAACATTAACAGAGCCTGAGTCATCTTTTGTTTTTGAACAACTGATCTCCCCGACTAAAATGGTGCCGTTTTTATGAATCAAGCTGCCCTCATATACAAAATTCTCATTTTTCTCGATTGTGGTTATAAACTCATTAAATGAATCCTGTTCAAAAATCATATCAATACTATTACCAGTAACCTCTTCTTGTAAAAAGCCAAGCATTGAATTTATTGAAGGATTCACATAGGTAATTTTAATATCCTTGTTCAAGGTAAAGATGATGTCTGATGAATTTTTAGCCAAAAGTTTAAATTCTTTTTGAGAGGATTCAATGGCCTTAATCAAAACTGCGAGTGGCAAGACCAGTGCAAAGGAAAGAAAAAAAAAGGTTCCAAAGATCGCAAATCCCTGCATGGGTGAGAGCAAACCCTGAATATTGTTTGAATCAAAAAAGCCTGAAAAATAAAGGTATCCAAGTAAAATAAAGGTGCCGGCGTTGAGTATCAGCGTGGCCAATCCACCTCGCAGCCCTGCAAAAACCACTGCAAAGATTGAAAAACAAAGAAAATATAACCGTGTACTGCCGATGACTCCAGTGGAAAAAAATGAAAAAACCCCTAAAGCATAAAATCCGGACAAACCGGCCCAGACCCGTAAGCGAAAAGGAGTATTTTTAAGAAAAACGATACCCAGGCACCAGGCATATATAATGGTATAGGCAAGAACCCGCAGCCACTGATCATTTGAAATTGCATAAATGCAGCTTATAACATAGGGGATAATTCCTAAAGCAATCAAGGTTATGAATAATGATTTGAATATTCTTTTCTGCCAGAAAAGCAAAATATCTTCATGCTTTTCGTATATAGATTGTGTATTGAAAAAGTTAAATCGCATAAACAACACCCTTTATATTCAGGTTGTTTGAAATCATCTCAAAATTTGCTATGGGTTCCATAAATATATTGACCATAATTATAGTTTTTTGCAACATTAAGGAAAAGCTGATTTTTATGCCAATTACAGATAGGCAAGATTTTACAGCATCATTTGAGAAAAGCAAGAATTTATAAAGGAGAATTCAATGTCTGATTTCATACCGACACGGGAAGACGCCATGACACTTTTAAAAAAATACAATACAAAACAAGGACTCATCAAACATGCACTGGCCGTGGAAGCTGTCATGGGACATTTTGCCAAAAAATTCAATGAAGATGAAGAAATGTGGCGGATTATCGGCTTGGTGCATGACCTCGACTATGAAATGTTTCCCGAGCAGCACTGTCAAAAGAGTATTGAAATATTTAAAGAACATAATTGGCCCCAAAATTATATCAGAGCAGTTGTGAGTCACGGCTGGGGGATCTGTACAGATGTCAAACCCGAAAGCCTTCTTGAAAAGACATTATATGCTATTGATGAACTTACAGGGCTTGTGGCAAGTGCCGCCCTTGTCAGGCCTTCAAAAAGTATTCTGGACATAAAGACCAAATCAGTTAAAAAGAAATGGAAAGACAAACGGTTTGCTGCCGGAGTGAACAGAGAAGTAATTCAAAAAGGAGCAAACCTTTTGGATATGGAGCTTTCCGAAATGATAACCGAAACAATTTTAGGTATGCGAACCGCAGCTAAAGAAATCGGTTTACAAGGCAATTTGTAACTGATTTTAGTATCCAACACCTGTTTTTAAACAGGGAAATTTTGGCATAGCCAAGTCAAAAACCTGACGTTAGCAGTGCAAAAAATTCCCTGTTTCATCTTTCATATTTCCACCATCATACACACAACACCCTGAAATTTATACTAATTCATGCTAAATTTATATTGTGGCACAAGTGTTGCATTTTAAATCTGCAAAGCAATGACGTATTATTTTTGAAAGCAGGTGTTAAATATGAAAAGCCAAATGAACAGAATATCAACCAGGGTAACCGCATTATTCTCAATGTTTTTTAGAATAGCTGAAAGACAGACAGACCACAAAAAACTGACCCGCTATATCGTTGCATTGAACCAGAAAAAATCGCAGGCAGACATTATCAATGAAGTGGCAAAATGCTTTAAAGACATTTTAAATTACAGGCTTTTTGCTTTTGTCATCCAAAAAGACAATGGTGTGGACGTCTGGCTTGATCCCCGAATGTTCAAAAAATCACTTGAACAGATAATTCTCAAGGATTTCAACATCCAAAACCAAGACGAGCTGAACTATCTGAACCATACCTTCCATCCTGGTGAACACGAAGAGCAGTTTAAAATGGATGACCTGCTTTCATATGAGCAAAAGGAAGAGAATTTTCACTCGCGGATTTATATGCTTCCCCAAAGAACCATGTACGACTACCATGATGAAATTGCAGGGCTGATTCTTCAAAGCTGTGCCGGAGCCCTTTCACAACAAGTAAAAATTGAAGATCTAAAGAATGCCGCCATCATAGATTCTTTGACTGGATGTTATAATAGGAGAGAATTTGAAAGTCAGCTGAAGCGTAATATTGCCGGCGCACTCCGCCATAAAACCGCTCTGTCAATATTCATGTTTGATCTTGACCATTTTAAAAAGGTAAATGACACATTCGGGCACATTGCCGGAGATAAAGTTTTAAAAGAAGTATCCGAACTGGTCAGAAGCAATATGAGAACCGGCGATATTCTTGCCAGGTATGGCGGAGAAGAATTCATCGCCATTTTGCCGGGTGCCAGCAAAAGAAAAGCTATTGAGCTTGCCGACCGGCTGCGGATGAAGATCGAAAAAAACACCATATTCAGTGATGATTTTAAAATAAAGGTCTCCGCCAGCTTCGGCGTTTCCCAGTTTAATCCGAAAGCTGATATGAAAAAATTCATCCAGGATGCGGACGATATGATGTACCGAGCAAAACTTAATGGCCGTAATACAGTTATGCCGGGCCTTATCAAAGTAATACATGAGATTGCGCTGGATGGCAAAGAACAAACCATTCAGGCCTAACCCTGGTATCGGGCCTAAGGTAAATATGTAAATATTGCTGAAAAGTAAAAATCCCGGAACAAAGGAATCCAACAAAATTGCCCTAATTTGTTGAGTGATTTCTCTCTTTATCTATCCCTGGTTTTTGTCAATAAAAATCACATACTTTCTTGACTTAATAGACCACCATCGCTTATTATGATCCAAAGGTCACCTTATCACTTTCTCTCTCTTTTGGACTTAAGAAGCATTATGGAACAAATGAATATTTTTTTTGGTACTCTTGCTAGAAAAGTCGGAGAGCTGTCATTGGGGAATTCTTCGTCTTTTCCATACAATAAAAGAGGTGACAGAATTCTTGGATCTTAAAAACATGAATACGCTGTCGCATATGACAAAAAACCTTTTGGACGGTGCAAGGAATAATGAATTTATTCTGAACAGCCAGGGGATTGATGCGATTTTAAAATCCGTTGATATTCTCAAGCAACTTGTTGTCCGGGTAACCGAAGGGCTGGTAGTGGTTGTGGATGCCAAAGAAGGGATCAGAAAGTGAAACAGATTGTCGGAGTTGCGGATATGAAGGTGAGCAATATTCCCGGAGATGATCTTGTGACCTATTCACTTGGCTCCTGCATCGGATTGGTTATTTATGACCCGGTTGTCAAGGCCGGCGGAATACTTCACTATATGCTGCCCGATTCTACTATCGACCGGGAAAAGGCTCAAAACAATCCGTTTATGTTTGCGGATACGGGTATTCCAAGACTTTTCAAATCTGTTTATTCTTTTGGAGCCAAAAAGCAACGAATGAATATTTACATTGCCGGAGGTGCGGGAATTCTGGATCAGAAAGGATTCTTTAATATTGGCAAACGTAATTACATGGCGTTAAAAAAAATGTTTTTTAAAAACAATGTATTGATCAGAAAGCAAAATATTGGCGGAAATGTGAACCGAACCATCCGGATTTATATATCCACGGGAGATATTTTTTTAAAGACCTCCGGTTCAAGGGAGAAAAAAGTATGAGCACGATTCAGGAGCTTATTAAAGAAATTAAAAATTTAAAACCGGTTCCTGCGGTGATAAGCCAACTCCTTGAAATAGTGGATAATTCGGATTCATCCATGGCAGATATTGCCAATATTATTCAATATGACCCGGTTGTGACGGCAAGTGTTCTTCGCACCTGCAACTCGGCTTTTTTCGGGCTGAAAACTCCTGCTGAATCAATAAAAGATGCCGTCAGCATGATGGGAATTGATCAGATCGTGGAAATTGTTTTATTGAAATCAACATATAAATCCCTGTCCACAAGCCAAAATGGATACGGCCTGCATGAAGGCGCCATGTGGAAATATTCAGTCTCTTCAGCAATCATTGCCAAACAAATCGCCAAAAAATTCAACATGCAAAATAAAAATACGATCTTTACCTCTGCCCTGCTTAAAGACATTGGTAAAACTGTTCTTGACCGGTTTGTACAGGATTCATTTGAGAAGATATCATCCCTGGTGGTACATGAAAATTTAAGTTTCAGTGCAGCCGAGAAAAAGATAATTGGCATTGACCATGCTGAACTGGGGGCTATGATTGCCAAAATGTGGAAATTCTCTCCAAGAATGGTTAAGATTATACGGCATCATCACCTGGGCGATATCTCCATGGTAAAGGACAAAGAAATTGCTGCTGTATACCTTGCTGATTGTATCTGCATGATGATTGGTATTGGCGTGGGGGCGGACGGCTTGGCCTATCGGTTCAATTATGAAGCCATGAAAGAGCTGGGCGTCGCTTCCGACGATATTTCGCTGATTATTGCTGAATTTGCCCAAAATATGAGTGCTGTGGAAGAACTTTTAAAAGTAGTGTAACAAAAGATAATTATTATGAATAAGTGGTGAAACCTATGGCATTGTGCGTATTAATCGTTGAAGATTCCATGCCAATGAGAGGGGTCATTAAAAAAACCATTAAAGCTGCCGGCTACAGAACTTCCACATTTTTTGAGGCTGAAAACGGACAAAAGGCCTTGGAAGTGATCGAATCAAACTGGGTAGATATTATCCTCACTGATTTTAACATGCCTGTCTTAAACGGCTTGGAATTAATTTTAGAAATGAAAAAAGATGAATTGTTCAAAAAGATCCCCATTGTCATGGTCACCACCGAGGGCAGCAAGGAAAAAATAGACGAATTCATGGACAAGGGCGCTGCCGGATATATTCGAAAACCGTTTACCCCCGAACAGATACGTGATTTATTATCGGAAATTTTAGGAGAAGCCGAATATGATGACGAACTTGAAGATTCAGGTGGTGAATTCGATTTTTGAAGTCATGGAAACCATGTTTTTTCTCGCAGCAGAGGAACAACAGAAATCCTCCTCTAAGGATTCGGCCTTATTTGAGTTTAGTGATCTAAAAGCCTGTTGTATTGATTTTTCAGGAGGCTTTTCCGGGAAAATATACCTGGTTGCCCCCCTTGCTTTGCTTAGACTCATGACAGAGTATTTCTTGGGTGAAAAGGGTGATAACCTTACAGATGAACATATCGATGGGACATTCACGGAAGCTTTAAATATGATTGCAGGCAATGCCTTAAGAAAGCTGGATGATCAACCATACATGGGTTTGGGTCTTCCAAAACTTGTCGACCCTTCCCAAGTCATGAATATCGAAGACTATGCTTTTTTCAATACCGTAGACGGCCCCATGGCATCATTTTTTGAATTGACAAGTCCTGATGAAAACCACAAAAAATAATTGTTGACAATTTCAATTCACTGCTTTAGCATTTAAGTAAATGCTTAATTAAGGTGAAAAAATGATATACAGCAAAGCAGAAATGTTCAAAATTCTTGGTGTTGAAAATCGAATACGAATTATTGATCTCCTAAAAGAGAAGGGAGCATTAGGGGTGAATGAACTATCCGAAACACTGCAAATAACACCTTCCGCAGTTTCACAACATTTAAAAACACTTCGGCACGCCGGTTTGGTGCGTAACGAACGCAAAGGTTATTGGGTGCCGTATAAAATAAATGAAGAGGCTTTGGAAGAATGCCATGAACTTCTTTCTGAGGTTTGTTCTTGTGGATGCAAAGGAACCGGCAGGATTCGTGACGGAGAATTAGATGCCTGTGACGATAAATTAGCCCTTCTCAAACGTTGGGAAAATGAGTTGCAAAAAGAACTGGCAGAAGTGAGAAACCAGATGAAAGAATTACCCAAGAAAAAATAATTTTTTTTATCATTAATTTCAGTGTTTGCTTAAATAATTAATTTCTAAAATAAAGGAAGCTGATATGGGAAACATCGACAAGCACCAGCAAAAAGAAATAACTCACCTTATTAAAAAAATAGCAAAAGAAGTAATCGCTCCCCAGGCCTTAGATTCTGACAGAACAAATAAATTTCCCTGGGATGCCATCCGTGAGTTGGGAAAAGCACAATTGCCTGCATTAGTACTTTTAGAAAAAGAAAAGGGGTTGGGAGGTGGACGACTTGAATTTGTCTCAATTGTACAAGAAATTGCCAAGGCATGTGCTTCTACAGCTCTTGTTTTTACGTCCCACATAATATTGCTAAAAGCAATCGAAGGTGCCGGGAGTGACTTTTTAAAACACAAATGGCTGGAAGATTTATCAAAATGCAAATCTCTTGGAGCATGGGCCGTTCATGAGCCTGAATGCGGTAGTAATGCAGGCGCAATATCTACGAAAGCCGTTAAAGAGGGAAACGAGTATATTGTTAATGGTTCTAAATTCTTTATCACCTCAGGGGAAGAAGCACATGTCTATATGGTTCTGGTGAGGACAGATCCTGAAAAGGGTCCCAAAGGAATGAGCACCCTTCTTATTGAAAAAAACACCCCCGGTCTCTCGTTTGGGCGTGCTGAAGAGAAGATGGGTTTAAAAAGCACGTCTTCAAAAGAAATGTTTTTCAATAATTGCCGAATTCCAGTGGAAAACCTTATCGGAGAAGAAGGAAAGGGGCTCGAGGTCATTGGGAAATCAGTTATCGGATGGGGATTTTTTGGGGCAGCAGCCATTTCTTCCGGATTAGCAACCGCTGCTTTAGAAAAAGCCGTCAAACATGCAAAGAACAGGACCATTGCAGGCCAACCCATC
>JAAEMC010000071.1 GCA_024225895.1 Desulfobacteraceae bacterium
CGGGCTAAAAAACTGCAGGTCCATCCTTAAAAACAAACTGTCAACTATTTTAGAACAGGGGTTGATTTTGCATTGCAAAATGATATTATTAATAGGTCGACAAAATAGTAATAATCAGATGTTGCAGTGTAACAAATTGTATAATTTTTAAAAATGATTTGGAGAACATCTTTTTGAAAAACTCATTAATTAATCTTGAAATAGAAAGGAAACACTCATGTCAGGAAAGACAATCAGCGCCATCAGGGTAGGAGATCAGGCCCAATTTACTAAAACCATATCTGAATCAGATGTTTATCTTTATGCCGGTGTGACAGGAGATCTCAATCCGGCACATATTAATGAGGAGTATGCTAAAAATACATTTTTCAAAGGCCGTATCGCCCACGGTATGCTCATGGCTGGATTTATTTCAACGGTTGTTGGAATGAAACTGCCGGGCCCGGGATCAATTTACCTGGAACAGCAACTAAAATTCTTGGCGCCGGTAAGGCTGCAGGACACTATTACCGCAAGAGTTGAGGTAAAAGAAATAGATACAACGAAAAATCTTATCCAGCTTGAAACCCAATGTATCAATCAGGACAAAAAAATCGTGGTGGACGGCAAAGCCCTGATCAGTCCTCCCAAAAAGAAAAGGACATAAAAAATGATCCCCCAAAAAATCCTTTTTACAGAATCAGCTGATCAATGGGTAACCATGGGTCAAGAATATATAATTGATTTTTCTCAACGGTGGATCTTATTTATAGATGCCCTTCGGAAAAGGGGGAATAACTATAATGAGCACCTTAATTCCGGTCAGCCTCCGGTATTGGTTTTTGATTATGAAATTATCAGTGATGGACGGAAACTGGAACGGCCGGTCAACTACCAGTTGATTAAAATTCTGGATCCTGAAATAAAAAAATCAAAGTTAAAGACAAAGAAGAATACCAGCTCAAAAAATTCCCGCAAACGACCTATTATTGTTATTGATCCCAGGGCAGGGCACGGTCCCGGAATCGGCGGCTCAAAAATGGATTCTCAAATCGGGGTTGCCCTAAAAAACGGGTATCCGGTTTATTTTATGCTTTTCTTTACCAATCCTGAGCCCGGCCAAACCATTGCAGATGTTCAGCAATGCCAGGTCCATTTTTTAAAAAAAGTAAGAGAACTGCATCCTGAGGCCAGCAAACCCGCTGTGATTGGTAATTGTCAGGCAGGCTGGGCCGCGGCCTTAATCGGGGCTGATGAACCGGATATTACCGGGCCCCTGGTCTTAAACGGTTCACCTTTGTCCTATTGGGGTGGCGTAAAAGGGGCCAATCCCATGCGATACAACGGTGGAATCCTTGGCGGAAGCTGGCTGGCATCTTTGGGTAGCGATATGGGCAATGGCCAGTTTGACGGTGCCAATCTTGTGGCGGGTTTTGAAATGCTAAATCTTACCAATACACTTTGGACAAAGCAATACAACCTCTTTTCAAAAATAGATACTGAAGAGAAACGGTTTTTGGATTTTGAAAAATGGTGGGGGGGATTTTTCCTGTTAAGCACGGAAGAGATCTCTTTTATAGTTAAACATCTTTTTATCAGTGACGAATTGGAGCATGGGCATCTCAAGCTGGATGACGGTAAAATAATTAATCTGAAAAATTTTAAAGAACCCATGGTGATTTTTGCTTCTTTAGGCGACAACATCACTCCTCCCCAGCAGGCATTAAACTGGATCACCAGAGTTTACAAGAGCGTTGATGAAATAAAGAAATACGGCCAGGTGATCATCTATCTTTTGCATGAAAATATCGGGCACCTGGGTATTTTTGTATCCAGCAGGATCAATAAAAAAGAACATACTGAGATCATCGGCCACGTGGATAATATCGATTTTTTATCCCCTGGGCTTTATGAGATGGTCATTGACGAAAATATTTCTGATAACTGGGACGAAGATCACCTGGTTAAATTTGTTGAAAGGGATATGAAAGATATTATGGACATGGATGATGGTGTTGAGGACGAAGAGGCATTCCAGTCCGTCTCAGCCATCTCCAGCTTCAATAATAAACTTTATAAGGATTTATTCAGTCCTTTTGTTCAACTTTTCTCCACATCCTTTTCTGCAGAATTTTTAAGACAGATCCATCACATGCGGATGCAGAGATACATGTTTTCAGATCTGAATCCCTTTATGCTGCCTTTTGAAAAGATGGCAGCTCAAGTTAAAAAGCAAAGGAAAAAGGTTTCTAAAAATAATATCTTCCTTCAGACTCAGGAGCTTTTTTCAGACCTGATGAAGAATAACCTTGGCTGGATTCAGGATTGCCGGGACAATTGGTATGAAACCTTTTTTTATTCGATTTACGGAAACCAATATGCCAAAAAACTATTCTATTCACCGGGACCCGACCGATTACCCCAAAAAATAGATAGGCGCAGCAGAAAACGATCAGATATTTTTCAAGAGATTGAAAAGGAAATCTGGCTTGAAATCATGAAGCGGGGCGGATTTGAGACAGCCGTTGTCCGGGCGATCCTGGCTGTAGTCCGCTCCAACCAGATCTTTGATATGCGTCAGTATGTCACGGCAGCTTCGTGTATGCAAAATGATGAACGACTCATACAAATAAAACCTGACATGCTCAAGCAGATGATCAAGGAACAGTCTGCCATACTTGAAAAAGACCGAAACATGGCCGTATACACGATTCCTGATCTGGTACCGAGAGAAGCAGACAAAAGAATTTTATTGGAGATTGCCAATTGTATTGCCCAGTCAGATGAAAAGTTTCACCGGCAGGAGCGCTTTATCTTAAAACAGATTGAAAATACACTTTTTCCGGAA
Source organism: Desulfobacteraceae bacterium (assembly GCA_024225895.1). Lineage (GTDB taxonomy): Bacteria > Desulfobacterota > Desulfobacteria > Desulfobacterales > Desulfobacteraceae > JAAEMC01. The sequence continues at coordinate 2,828 of JAAEMC010000071.1, forward strand.
ACCATTGATATCTGATTGAAATCAGACAGTTATTGGGTGGCCACCCTGCCGGTTTTCAAGTCAATGACAAGATCATTGTCCTTGGGCGGCAAATCAGTCCACCAGCCCTTAATTAAATCTTTTTGTAAATAAGCGATAAAGGAGAGCCAGAGACCAAAACCTTCTTTATCAATTATAATCTCAGGCTTTTGTTCATCTCCTTTGAGATGTGCAGTATAAGCCTTGGCAATCTGACTTGTGATCAATGGCTGTTGTTCTTTGGACACCTTGTACTTATCCAGTTTGGCATTAGCCATGGTAATGGTTCCATCAAATACGAATTTGCTGGCATATGTGCCAAAGGCATCCCCTTTTGAAGGTATGGATGTGATGAATTTGCTGTTTATGGTGGCCAGCCGCCCCTGTGACAGTTTAACTTTTCGGTATGGGCAAGGGAAGGTGGCAAGAGAGCCGGTTTCCACATCAAAGATAAATTGATTGGTTTTCTTAAATTCTTTTTTGGTAACATCCTGGGCGTGGAAATGGCCGGTAAAAGCAATCCTGACACCATAGTGTGCAAGCATTCGAGCAATATGCTCAGCATCATCAACTATGTATTGGCCATAGTATTTCTCATTGGCTGGATAGTGTTCCATGATACCGTGGTGGACCATAACAATGACCGCTTTTCTTTCTTTTTTTGACCGAATAAGGGATTGTTCGATCCATGAAAGGGTTTGTTGCGAAAATGCACCTTCGGTTATAGGATGGCCACTTTTTTCATGCTTTTTCCATTGGCATGAATCCAGGGCCAGCAGCCAAAGTCCTTTCACAGGCTCGGCAATATAACTTAACGAATCCTGGTCCTGGTCCAGGGCATCACCATAGCCGAATGCAGCATACATTTTTTTAAATTCTTTGGCTGTCACAGTGGGAACCTGCTCTGTGTTATCGCCTACAAACCGGACTGCTTCCGGGTTATCAATGTCATGGTTCCCCGGAACTACATAAACCTTTTTGCCAGATGCCTGAATTTGCTCTAAGGCCTTTACAACACCCCTATGTGACACAGTCTCTCCATCTTTAGTCAAATCGCCGCAGACCAATACAAAATCGGCTGTTTCCTTTGATATTTGTTTTACTGCCGTATCAAGGATTTCAGAGCTTAAACTCAACAGTTTTCTGTCATTGTCTATATAATCTTTAAATGCTTTGCCTGTTATCCCCAGCTTGTTGTCATAGAGATGTGTGTCGGAAATAACAATAAAATTAGTCTCAGGGTATGGATAATTCTTATTCAAAACCGGATCAATACCGGCATCTGTTTGATAAATGAAAAAGGGTTTTGAGCTGCATGAAAATAATAGAATCAACACAAGGCAGCACAAAAATGATAAGCAATTCCAAAGGGGGTTTTTCATTTTTTTTATGTCTCCATGTTTACAATTAATTATAAGTTTCTCATCAAAATTTTTTTGTTAAAATCAATTAAATTGTTTTTGA